>MIDV01000032.1 GCA_001830245.1 Lysobacterales bacterium RIFOXYA1_FULL_69_10
CCGCCCCGCGCCGTGCCCGCTTCGACGCGATGGAGCTGTCGCTGGCGCCGATGGAGCCGACCGTCGAGGCGCCGGCCATCGCCCGCACGGACGACACCCCGTCGCTTCAGGTCGTCGCCGGCCGCGACATGGACCCGACCGTCACCGCGATGCGCGACGAGCTGGCGGCGATGCGCCAGCTGATCGAGCGCGAGATGGGCCAGTTCGCGGTGGAGCGCATGCGCGGCTCGCCGGCACGTGCCGCGGCGTACGACGCCCTCATCCGCTACGGCTGCGAGGACCACCTTGCCCAGGCTGTTGCCGCCAAGATCGACCCGCAGCTGGACCCGGCCAAGGTGCACGCACCGATGCTGGCGCACCTGGCGCAGATGCTGACCATCGCCCGCGCCGAACCCATCGACGACGGCGGCGTGATCGCGCTGATCGGCCCGACCGGCGCCGGCAAGACCACCACGCTGGCCAAGCTGGCCGCGCGCTTCGCCCAACGCCACCGCGCCCGCGACGTGGCGCTGGTCACCACCGACAACGAGCGCGCCGGTGCCCGCGAGCAGCTGCAGGCCCACGGCCGGCGCCTGGGCATCACAGTGTGCGAGGCCGACGGCCCGGAAGGCCTGGCCGAGACGCTGGACCAGCTGTCCGACTATCCGCTGGTGCTGGTCGACACGGCCGGTTACGCAGCGCGCGACCGCGCCCTGCTCGGCCAGATCACCTGGCTGCGCGCCACCCGCAACGTGCGCTGCCTGCTGGCGCTGCCGGCGACCGCGCACCCGGCCGACCTCAACGAGGTCGTGCGCCGCTACCGCATGGCCGCGCCCGAGGGCGTGGTGCTGACCAAGCTCGACGAGACCGGCCGCCTCGGCGGCGTGCTCTCGGTGGCGGTCCGCAACGGCTTGAACGTGGCCTACACCACCGACGGCCAGCACGTCCCCAGCGCCCTGGATGCCGCCGACGCCTCGCGCCTGGTGCTGCAGCTGGAGAAATTGCGGCGCGCTGCCGATAACCCACTGATCACCGAGGACCGTCATGCACACGCCTGACCCCAACGCCCTGCCCGCCGGTCCCGCCGCCAACGGAAACAACGTGATCCCCATGACCCCGCCTGCCGCCCCCGTCCGCGTCATCGCCGTCGCCAGTGGCAAGGGCGGCGTCGGCAAGACCAGCGTCTCGGTCAACCTGGCCATGTCGCTGCTCAACGCCGGACAGCGCACGCTGCTGCTGGACACCGACCTGGGGCTGGCCAACATCGACGTGATGCTCGGCCTGTCGCCGCGCTTCACCCTGGCGGACGTCTTCGCCGGCCGCTGCGAACTGCGCGACACCGTGATCGAAGGCCCGCGCGGGCTGTGGGTGGTGCCGGCGGCCAGCGGCAAGCGCCACATGACCGAACTGACCCCGCAGCAGCACGTCGGGCTGGTGCACGCCTTCAGCGAGCTGGACCTGCCGATCGACACGATGGTGGTCGACAACGCCGCCGGCATCGCCGATGGCGTGCTGACCTTCTGCCAGGCCGCGCAGGACGTGATCGTGGTGGTCTGCGACGAGCCTGCATCCGTCACCGATGCCTACGCGCTGATCAAGGTGCTCAACCGCGAGCGCGGCGTGAACCGCGTGCAGGTGCTGGCCAACCAGGTGCAGCACCCGGCCGAGGGCCGCCAGCTGTTCGAGAAGCTGGAGCGGGTGACGTCGCGGTTCCTGGACGTGACGCTCGGGTACCTGGGCGCGATCCCGCGCGACGAGTGGCTGCGCCGCTCGATCCAGCGCCAGGAGGCCGTCGTCGAGGCCTTCCCGTCGGCGCCCTCGTCGGTGGCCTTCCGCGACATTGCCCGTCGCGCGGGCCAGTGGCAGTCGCCGCAGGGCCCGCGCGGACACGTCGAGTTCTTCATCGAGCGGCTGGTCTCGCCGCATGCGCGGAGTGCCACCGCATGAGCACCGCCGCCGCCACCTACCGCGCCCACCAGAACGGCGGCGCCGACGACATCGTCGAGCGCCATGGCGAACTGGTCCGGCGCATCGCCCACCACCTGGCCGCGCGCCTGCCGTCCAGCGTCGAGGTCGACGACCTGATCCAGGCCGGCATGCTCGGGCTGATCGACGCGGCCCGCAATTTCCAGGCCGACCAGGGCGCCGCGTTCGAGACCTATGCCTCCATCCGCATTCGCGGCGCGATGATCGACGAGATCCGCCGTGGCGACTGGGTGCCGCGCTCGGTCCACCGCCGCTACCGCGACGTGGTCGCCGCCACCCGCGAGGTCGAGCAGGCCACCGGCCGCGCCGCGTCCGCGCAGGAAGTGGCCGGCGCGCTGGGCGTGTCGCTGGACGAGTACCACCGCATGCTGGAGGACGCCGCGCGCGGCCAGCTGATCAGCCTGGACTCGCACGCCGAGGAACACGACGGCGAACCGCGACTGGCCTCGCAAAGTGGCGCCACGCCGGCGCGCGAGTTCGAGCACGACGCCTTCCGCCACGCCCTGGGCGGCGCGATCGGCGACCTGCCCGAGCGCGAGCAGCTGGTGCTGTCGCTGTACTACGAGCAGGAAATGAACCTGCGCGAGATCGGAGCGGTGTTGTCCATCAGCGAAT
>MIDV01000033.1:0-2491 GCA_001830245.1 Lysobacterales bacterium RIFOXYA1_FULL_69_10
GCCCGAGCGAGCCGCACATCTTACAGCAGATTTCCGGGCCGTCAACACCTTCTCGACACGATTTCTGCTTCAGATCCCCGCCCATTCGGCAGCCCCTCAAGGCCACCCCCTCAGCAGGGCCGCGCATTGTGCACATGCAACAACGGGTTGGGAAGGGGGCGCAGCAAAAAATTTTCAGCGGCCTCGCTTGACGGGTCGTCACCGCTGTCAGAAGGTCGGCTACCCACCTCCTCCATCCCGCACCCAATGCACATGTCCTTCGTGTCGAGACTCTCCGCCGCGTGCCTGGGGCTTCTGCTGTCGGGCTGCGCCATGGGCTCTGACATGTGGGTGGAGGTGGGCGACACACGCTACGAAGTAGAAGTCGCCGACGACGATGCCGAGCGCGCACGTGGACTCATGTTCCGCGACGAACTGGCGGCGGGCCACGGGATGCTGTTCATCCACGAGCGGGAAGCACCGCAGGCGTACTGGATGAAGAACACGCGCATCGCGCTGGACATCCTCTACTTCGACGAGGACCGGACGCTGGTATCGCAGCAGCGGGACGTTCCGCCCTGTTCGGCGGGCAACGCATGCCCGCCGTATCCGAGCGATGCCCCGGCGCGCTACGTGCTGGAACTCAACGCGGGCGAGGCCGCGCGTATCGGGCTGCAGGACGGGATGAAGATGACGCTCGGGCCGGACATCCCGGCGCACTGATCGAGGTCGACGCGTCGCGTCAGACCTCCATCATCTCGAAATCGTCCTTGGTCACGCCGCAGTCGGGGCAGGTCCACGTGTCGGGCACGTCGTCCCAGCGCGTGCCCGGCTCGATGCCCTCTTCCGGCAGTCCCTTGGCCTCGTCATAGATGAAGCCGCAGACGACGCACATCCAGGTGCGGTAGGCGGTGGTCGTGGCGGCGTCGGACATGGGCGGATAATGCGGGGACTTCGGGACGCGCATTGTCCCATCCCGCCCGCCCCCACGGAAGCACGCGCATGAACGAGCGCTGGCCGCGCACCGGCCTCTACGCGATCACGCCCGACGAAACCGATACCGCACACCTGCTTGAACGGACGAGGGCGGTGCTGGCTGCCGGTGCCGCGTGGCTGCAGTACCGCAACAAGAAGGCGGATGCCGCGCTGCGCCGCGAGCAGGCCGCGTCACTCCTGGAAGCCTGCCGCGCGTACGACGTGCCGTTGATCGTCAACGACGACTGGCGCCTGGCGGCCGATATCGGCGCGGCCGGAGCGCACCTGGGCGAGGACGACGGCGACCTGCGCGCCGCGCGGATGGCACTTGGTGACGGTGCGCTGGTGGGCGCCTCCTGCTACGACGACATCGAACTCGCGCGGCGCGCCGTCGATCTTGGCGCCACGTACGTCGCGTTCGGTGCGTTCTTTCCCTCGCCGACCAAGCCGAACGCGCGGCGTGCGGACCCGGCGCTTCTGGGCGCATCGACATCGATCGGTGTACCGCGGGTGGCGATCGGCGGGATCACCCCGGACAATGCGCCCTCGCTGGTGGCCGCCGGCGCCGACCTGGTCGCGGTGATCAGCGGCGTGTTCGATGCGGCCGATCCGGCAATGGCGGTGCGACGCTACGTACGCGCGCTTGCCCCTTCTTCCGACGCTGCCCGCCATGACGCGGGCGCCAACCCAGGCCAGACCCGATGAAGACCGACCGCTCCCATGCCCTGTTCGCCCGCGCTTCCGAGTTGTTACCGGGCGGCGTCAATTCGCCGGTGCGTGCCTTCAAGTCCGTGGGCGGCGAGCCGTTCTTCGCGCAGCGGGCGGAAGGTCCGTATCTGTACGACGTCGACGGCAACCGCTACATCGACTACGTCGGTTCCTGGGGCCCGATGATCGCCGGCCACGCGCACCCCAAGGTGCTGGAGGCGGTCGAGCGCACCATGCGCGATGGCCTGAGCTTCGGCGTACCCAATGCGCTGGAAGTGACGATGGCCGAGGCGATCACCACGATCGTCCCGAGTTGCGAGATGGTGCGGATGGTCAACTCCGGCACCGAGGCGACGCTGTCGGCGATCCGCGTGGCGCGCGGCGCGACCGGGCGCAATCGCATCGTCAAGTTCGAGGGCTGCTACCACGGCCACGGCGACAGCTTCCTGGTGAAGGCCGGCAGCGGCGCGCTCACCCTGGGGCTGCCGAACTCCCCGGGCGTGCCGTCGGCGCTGGCCGACCTCACGCTGACGATTCCCTACAACGATTTCGACGCGGCGACCGAGTTGTTCGATAAGGCCGGCAGCGACATCGCCGGCTTGATCATCGAACCCATCGTCGGCAATGCGAATTGCATCCTGCCGCGCGACGGCTACCTCCAGCACTTGCGCGAGTTGTGCACCCGCCACGGCGCGCTGCTGATCTTCGACGAGGTAATGACCGGCTTCCGCGTCGCACTCGGCGGTGCGCAGCAGCGCTATGGCATCACGCCGGACCTGTCGACGTTCGGCAAGATCATCGGCGGCGGCATGCCGGTGGGCGCGTACGG
>MIDV01000033.1:2510-8792 GCA_001830245.1 Lysobacterales bacterium RIFOXYA1_FULL_69_10
CGGTCCGATCTACCAAGCCGGCACGCTCAGCGGAAACCCGGTGGCGATGGCCGCGGGCCTGGCCACGCTTGAGCTGATCCGCGAACCCGGCTTCCACGACACGCTGGAGCGCAGCACGCATGCGCTCTGCGACGGGCTGGAGTCGGCCGCGCGCGAGGCCGGCGTCACCTTCCATACCGTGCGTGCCCCGGGCATGTTCGGGCTGTACTTCCGCGAAGGGCCGATCGAGACGTTCGAGGACGCCAAGGGCTCCGACAGCGCGCGCTTCAACCGCTTCTTCCACGGCATGCTGGAGCGCGGCGTCTACTTGGCGCCGTCGGCGTTCGAGGCCGGCTTCGTGTCGAGCGCACACGATGCGGGGGTCATCGCCGACACCATCGAGGCGGCCCGCGGCGCGTTCTCGGACGTCGCCGAAGGCTGACCTGACGCCGACGCCCAGTCCTGCGGCACGTCTACGGCGCGCTGGCAGCTTGCCCGAGCGAGGTTCGCGTCGCCTTGCACGCGCACGCGAGCCGTATAGCCGCACCACGTAAGGCGCCCATCGCCCGATGAAGGCCCGGACGACCGCGACAACGACGGTACGCGTTCGACCGGTGCCTGCCTGCGCCTGCCCGCACCATCGCCCTTGGCGCCCGGCACGGTTCGCAAGGCCGTCGGGTCGCCTGTCGGGGGTGGCGCCCGAGGACGCCGGCACACGCTGCGCATGCGTGCCAGTGGCGCGCAGGAGGCCAGGCCCCGCGGGCACCATGTCTTATTGCGAATAATTCTCACCTGCGGTAACGTGCGCGACCGCCGCGCCGCCTGGCGCCCCACTACCGCACGAGACCCGATCCATGAACCACCTTGCCCCGGCCAGGATGGCCGTCGCCGTATCCGTCGCGCTCTTCGCGCCCGCCGCATTCGCGCAAGTCCAGGTCGTGGCGGCCCCCGCGCCGGACCAGGCCACCCTGCTGGACCGACTGACCGTCGTGGGCAGTGTCGAGAACGCGCAGCAGGCACCGGGCTCGGCCGCCTACCTGGATGCGGATACGCTGCAGGCGCACGACTACCGTGACCTCCAGCGCGCCCTGCGCCAGGTGCCGGGCGTCTACGCGATCGACGAGGAAGGCTACGGGCTGCGACCCAACATCGGCATCCGCGGTTCGGGCACCGACCGCAACAGCCGCATCACCGTCCTCGAGGACGGCGTGCTCATTGCCCCGGCTGCCTATGCCGCGCCCGCCGCCTACTACTTCCCGACCGCGTCGCGCATCCATGAAGTCGAGGTCCGCAAGGGCTCGTCGGCGATCCGCTCCGGTCCCCGCACCACCGGCGGTACGGTCAACCTCATCTCCACGCCGATCCCGCAGTCGACCTCAGGCGAGATCGACTTTGCCTACGGCACCGACCAGACCGTGCAGGCCCATGCGTGGGCGGGTGGCAGCGGCGAACGCACGGGCTGGCTGCTGGAAACGGCGCAACAGCAGACCGACGGTTACAAGCGCCTGGACGGGGGCGGTGACACCGGCTACGTGCTGGAGGACTACCTCGCCAAGTTCCGCATCGCCTCCGACCCTTCGGCCACGGTGTACCAGTCGCTTGAACTCAAGCTGGGCAAGGTCGAGCAGGACGGCGACGAGACGTACCTCGGCCTGACCGATGCCGACTTCCGAGCCGCCCCCAACCGGCGCTATGCGGCGTCGCAGGTGGACAACATCCGCACCGACCACGAGCAGGCCGAGCTGCGCCACCACCTGGACTTCGCCAACGGCGTCGACCTGACGACGGTGGCCTACCGCAATGATTTCTCGCGCAACTGGTACAAGCTGGCCAGTGTCGGGGGCGCCGGGCTGGGTGACATCCTGTCCGACCCCGACGGCTTTGCCGACCAGTACGGCTGGATCACCGGGCAGACCAGTCCGGACGACGCACTGGTGGTGCGCAACAACAACCGGAGCTACCGCGCGCAGGGCGTGCAGAGCGTGCTGGGGCTGGCCACTCGCACCGGCGCGGCCGATCACCAGATCGAGTTCGGCGTTCGCTGGCACGAGGACGACGAGGACCGCTTCCAGGATGACGACCGCTACCGCATGCAGGACGGCCGCATGGTGCTGACCACCGATGGCCTGCCGGGCACCCAGGACAACCGTATCGGAGAGGCGCGTGCGTGGTCGGTGTACCTGCAGGACGAGATCCACACCGGCAACTGGATCGTGGTCCCGGGCCTGCGCTACGAGGACATCGACCTCAGGCGTCTGGACTTCGCGCGCCAGCCCGATGGCCGTGACGCCGGCCCGACGCGGGTGGTGGAGTCTTCGGTATCCGCGCTCATCCCGGGCATCGGCGCCACCTACCTGTTCAACGATGCGTTGAACGTGTTCGCCAGCGCGCACCGTGGCTTCAACCCGCCGGGGCCGGGCTCCTCGGTCGACGCCGAAACCAGCGTCAACGTGGAGGCCGGCCTGCGCTGGCACCCTGGTGCACTGGCCACCGAGCTGGTCGGGTTCTGGAACGACTACGACAACCTCGTGGGTACCTGCACCGCCTCCAGTGGCGGCGGATGCGAGCTGGGTGACCAGTTCGACGGCGGCGAGGTTCGCGTGCGTGGCCTGGAGGCGAGCGCGAGCATCGACGTGGGCCGGGCCAACGGCTGGTCGCTCGGCGTGCCACTGGGTGTCGGCTACACGTATACGGATGCGCGGTTCCGCAACGGCTTCTCCAGCAGTTTCGAGGAATGGGGCGACGTCGCACGTGGCGACGAGCTGCCCTACCTGCCGGAACAGGCGCTCAACGTGCGGGCGGGTATCGAGGGTGCAGGCTGGCGCGTCAACCTGGCAGGCAACTACATCGATGCGATGCGCACCGTCGCGGGCCAGGGGCCGGTGCCGGACGGCGAACGCACCGGGTCGGCCTTCGTCGTGGACCTGTCGGCCAGCTACGACCTCACGCACGCCGCCCAGTTGTTCGCGCGGGTTGAGAACGTGACCGACGAAACCTGGATCGCGTCGCGACGTCCGGAGGGCGTGCGCCCCGGTGCACCGCGCATGACCTTCGTGGGGATGCGCGTGCGCTTCTGACCGCCCACGCCACGCCTTTCCCCACCACACGCCCCGGCCCGCGCCGGGGCGTTTCGTTTCAGGTGCGCGCGACCCAGTCGCGCATCGCCGCGTCCAGGCGCGCCAGTCCCTCGGCGACTTCGTCCGGCCCGATGTTGAGCGCAGGCACGAACCGCAGCACGTCCGGGCCGGCCTGCAGCAGCAGTAGCCCCTGCCCGACGCAGGCGTCGAGGATGTCGCCGGCGCGGCCGGCATGCGCGGGGCGCAGTTGCGCGCCGATCATCAGGCCCGCGCCACGCACGTCGTCGAAGAGGTCGAATTCGGCGTCCAGCGCCACGAGCCCTTCGCGGATCGCCGCCGCCTGGCGCGCGACGTTTTCCATCAACGCCGTGGACGACAACTCCTTGAGCGCGGCACCTGCGACAGCCGCTGCCAGCGGATTGCCCCCGAACGTGGTGCCATGCGCGCCGAACGACAAAGTCTCCGCGGCGCGCGTCCCCACCAGCATCGCGCCGATCGGGAAGCCGCCGCCCAATGCCTTGGCCAGCGTCACCACGTCGGGCGCCACGCCGTAGCCGTGGCTGGCGAACAGGTGTCCGGTCCGGCCCATGCCGCACTGGATCTCGTCGCATACCAGCAGCGCACCGTGCCGGTCGCACAGCTCACGCAGCCCCACCAGGAACTCCGGCGTCGCGGGCGTAACACCGCCCTCGCCCTGCACCGGCTCGACCAGCACCGCGCAGACGCTGCCATCGGCCATGGCGCGCTCGGCGGCGGCCAGGTCATTGAAGTCGCTGTAGGCGAAGCCCGGCGGCAACGGCTCGAAGCCTTCGTGGTACTTGGGCTGCGCGGTGGCCGTGACGGCGGCGAGCGTGCGGCCGTGGAAGCTGCCGCGGAAACTGAGGATGGTGCGACGCGCCGGGCCGCGCCCTTGGGCCGCGGCCCAGCGTCGGGCGAGCTTGATGGCCGCCTCGTTCGCCTCGGCCCCCGAGTTGCAGAAGAACACACGCTTGGCGAAGCGGGAGGATTCCACCAGCGCCTGCGCCAGCCGCAGCGGCGGCTCGCTCACGAACACGTTGCTGGTGTGCCACAGCTTGGCCGCCTGCTCGTGCAGGGCCGCCAGCAACGCGGGATGCGCGTGGCCGAGCGCGTTGACGGCGATGCCGGCGCCGAAGTCGATGTATTCGACACCGTCCCGGTCCCACACGCGCGAACCCCGACCGCGGTCCAGCACGATACGGCGCGGCCGGTACACGGGCACGTAGTAGCGCTCGGCCAGCGCATAGAGGTCTGCGGTGGAGTCGGTCATGGCGGCGGTTCGCGGGACGGGCGCGCATTCTCGCCGATTGCACGGCACGCTGCGGCACAATCGCCGGCCGGAGGTCCCGCATGCGCCTGTTGTTGTCACCACAGTTGAACCCCGCCGCCGAATCCGGGTGGCGTCGCACGTGGTTCGACATCATCTACCGCCACGACACACCGCCGTCGCGCAACTTCGACCTGCTGCTGATCCTGGCGATCATCGCCAGCGTCTCAGTGGTGATGCTCGACAGCGTGGACCACATCCATGCCACGCACGGCGACCTGCTCTACGCGATCGAATGGGGCTTCACCCTGCTGTTCACTGCCGAATATGCGCTGCGCCTGGCGGTGGTGAAGCGACCGGTGCGCTACGGGCTCAGCAGCTGGGGAATCATCGACCTGCTCTCGATCCTGCCGACCTACCTCTCGTTGCTGTTCCCCGGAAGCCAGAGCCTGCTGGTGGTTCGCATCCTGCGCATCCTGCGGCTGTTCCGCATCCTCAAACTGGTGCAGTACGTCGAGGAGGGCGGCATGCTCGTCGGCGCGCTATGGCGCAGCCGGCGCAAGATCTTCGTCTTCATCAGCGCGGTGCTCACGGTGGTCGTGATCTTCGGCGCGCTCATGTACGTGGTCGAAGGGCCCGAACATGGCTTCAACAGTATTCCCATGGGCATGTACTGGGCGATCGTCACGATGGGCACGGTCGGTTACGGCGACATCGCCCCGGCGACGACGCTGGGACGCTTTATCGCCAGCGTCCTGATCCTGATCGGCTATAGCATCATTGCCGTACCCACCGGCATCTACACCGCCGAGCTGGCGAGCAGCCTGCGACAGGCCGATCCCAGGACGCGCGTCGTGGACAACCGTGGTTGCCCGGAGTGCGGACTGGAAGGCCATGACCCGGAGGCGCACTTCTGCCGCTGCTGTGGCCGGGCATTGCCGCTGCCGATGGGCTGACCCAGTACGCCGTCAGTCCAGGAACAGGTCCGGCAGCAGCGGTCGGTTGGGGTCGACGGCATATCGGTCGAGGTCGGCCACGCCGGCGGCACGCAGCACATCCTCGTCCACCAGGAACTCGCCGGTGTAACGCCCGCCCGCCGACGTCAGGATCGCGTGCGCGGCGTCGGCCACGATGTCCGGCGTCCGGCACCGTGCTGCGTCCACGCCGGGGATCATGTTGATGGCATCGGTGGCGATGATCGACCTCGGCCAAAGTGCATTCACCGACACGCCCTGCGGCCCGAACTCCGCCGCCAGGCCAAGCGTGACGAAACTCATGCCCATTTTGGCCAGCGTGTAGCCGGTGTGCGGCCCCCACCAGCGCGGCTCCAGGCTGGGCGGCGGCGCGAGCGTGAGGATGTGGGGATCCTCGGCCTGGAGCAGGTGCGGCAGGCAGGCCTGCGCACAGAGGAAGCTGCCGCGTGAGTTGACCTGCTGCATCAGGTCGAACCGCTTCATCGGCGTGTCGAGCGTGCCGCGCAGCCAGATCGCGCTGGCGTTGTTGACCAGGATGTCGATGCCGCCGAAGTGCTCGGCCGTGGCCGCCACCGCGGCGCGCACCTGGTCCTCCTCGCGGATGTCGCACTTGAGCGCCAGCGCGCGACCGCCGGCGCTCTCGACCTCGAACGCCACGCTGTGGATGGTGCCGGGCAGCTTGGGGTTGGCGACCGCGGACTTCGCGGCGATGGCGACGTTGGCACGGTCGCGCGCGGCGCGCAGGGCGATGGCACGGCCGATGCCGCGCGATGCGCCGGTGATGAAAAGGGTCTTGCCCGCAAGGGTGGACATCGTCACTGCTCCGTGGTCGGCGTCGGCACCATTGTAGGAGCGGCTCCGGCCGCGAATCGCCTGCCCTTACACCCGCGGGCGCAGCATGGATTGCAGCGGGTCGCGGCGGCGACGTGCATGGTCGCGACTTACGTCGCTCCTACAGGGACTTTCG
>MIDV01000033.1:8800-50637 GCA_001830245.1 Lysobacterales bacterium RIFOXYA1_FULL_69_10
GGAGGGTGATCGCGGCTGCAGCCGCTGCTACAGAGAGGAACTAGGGCTTGGGGCCCTGCCCTTCGTTGTCTTCCCATTTCAGCAGCTTGCGGGTCACGAAGCGGTACACCGGCTTGCCGGTGGCGAACCACGCCTCACGCACCCAAGAGTGGCGCTTGAGCACGCGGCGCTCGACCGGCGTGATCGCCTCCGGGCAGTACATGCGCTTGTGCTTGAGCAGGTGGCGCAGGTCCTCGCGCGCCAGCAGGCGCATCCAACGCGACCGCGGGTGGCCACGCACCGCCAGCTGGAAGTCGATGATGGCGGGCGCACCGTCGTCCAGCACCAACCAGTTGGCTTCCTTGGCCAGGTCGTTGTGCGCCAGGCCGCGCCGGTGCAACTGCTGCAGGAGGCGGCGCGCCCGGCGGAAATAGGCCAGGTCGCCGCGTGGCGGTCGCTGGTACATCGCCGCGCCGGCCATGTAGCTGCGGTCGAGCTGGCGCCCGTTCCAGCCCAGCAGTTGCGGCGTCGCGGGCAGCCCGTCGACCTGCAACAGCGCGCGCGCTTCCCGCCGCGCCAACCACCACGCCGGCAGCCGCAGCCAGGCGGGCACGTGGACGAGGTCGCGGCGGACGAACAGACCGTCCGGCCCGCGCATCAACGCGATACGGCCGAAGCTGTCGGACTTCAGGGCATCGACTTCAACGGCGGGCGGGCGGTCGTCAGGCATCGCGCCAGTGTACGCAATGGCCGCGCCGCGACGACGCACCCGCCGCATCGCAGACGTGTCGCGCGGGACCACCGGACGATGAATTCCAGCCCACCCGGGGCAATGGAAATCCGCGACCCGCTGCCATAATGGGCCGATGGAACCGGCCTGGCTCGAAAGCGCGACCGCGTGGATCAATGCGAACCCGGTCGCGGCCGGCCTGCTCGTCTTCCTGATCGCGTTCTGCGATGCACTGGTGGTGGCCGGCATCATCGTGCCCGCGTTGCCGTTGCTGTTCGCCGTGGGCGCGGCCGTGGGCCTGGGCCACATCAACGGGCCCTACGCGCTGGCGTGCGCCGCGGCCGGAGCGTTCGCGGGCGATGCGCTGAGTTACTGGATCGGGCGGCGCTGGGGCACGCAGCTGCGCCAACGGTGGCCGTTCTCGCGCTATCCGCAATGGCTGGACCACGGCGAGGGCCTGTTCCGGCGCCACGGCGTCAAGAGCATTTTCATCGCGCGCTTCGTGGGGGCGGTGCGGCCCTTCGTTCCGGCCATCGCGGGCATGATGGAAATGCCGATCCGGCGCTACGCGCTGCCCAGCGCAGTGGCGTGCCTGGCGTGGGCGGGGGCGTTCCTGGCGCCCGGCTGGATCCTCGGTGCGTCCTACGACGCCGTAGCCGCGGTGGCCGACCGCTTGGCGCTGGTACTGCTGGGGCTGGCCGCGGCGGTCGCGCTGGTCTGGGCCGGGGTGCTCTACACCTGGCGCTGGTTCGCCCAGCACGCCGATGCCCTGCTGGCACGCGCACTGGCGTGGAGCCGCGCGCATCCGCGCCTGGGCCGCTACACCGGCGCGTTGATCGACCCCAACCGGCCCGAATCGGCCTCGCTGCTGATGCTGGCCATGTGCCTGCTGGCAATCAGCTGGGCGTGGTTCTCGCTGCTGGCCGGGCTGCTGGCGTCCGGCGGCCCGCTGGCCTTCGACCACTACGTCCACGACCTGATGTGGAGCCTGCGTAACCCGCTGGCCGACCGCCTGATGGCGGCGCTGGCGAGCCTCGGGGACGCGGTGGTGCTCGGCACCGCCTCGGCCGTGCTGCTGGCGTACCTGTTGTGGCGCAAGCGCTGGATGGCGGCGGCGCACTGGCTGGCGGCGCTGGTGTTCGGCCTGGTGCTGACGGCGCTGCTGGAGGCCGCCATCGACATGCCGCGCCCGCCGACGGCGCCGGCCGGCTTCGGGTTCCCGTCGGTGGCGGTGACGATGACCACGGTGGCGTTCGGCTTCTTCGCGGTGCTGATCGCGCGCGAGCTGCCGGGCCGCAAGCGCGTCTGGCCGTACCTGCTTGCCGGCGTGGTCACCACGCTGGTCGGCTTCTCGCGCCTGTACCTGGGCGCGCACTGGCCGAGCGACCTGATCGGCGGGACGCTGTTCGGGATCCTGTGGTTGCTGGTCCTGGGCATCGCCTACCGTCGCCACGTGTCGCGCTCGTTCTGGATGCGGCCGATGGCCTGGCTTTTCTACGGCAGCTTCGCCGCAGTCGCGCTGTGGCACGCGCCGCGCGCGGCCGACGACGTGCTGGCGAAATTCCAGTCACCGGTGCCGCCGCAGGTGGTGGCCGCTGACGACTGGTGGCAGCAGGACTGGGCGCGCCTGCCCGCACGTCGCACGGAAACCAACGCGCGCCAGCGCTGGCCGCTCGGCGTGCAGGTCGCCGGGCCGCTTGCACCGCTGCAGCAGCACCTGGAGGCACGCGGGTGGCGCGTCCAGCCACAGGCGGACTGGCAGGACGCCGTATCGCTGTTGGACGACGACACACCCGGACGCGAGCAGGCGGTGCTGCCCGCGACGCTCGACGCCCACGCCGAAGCGCTGCTGATGCTGCGCCCGGGTCGCGGGCCGGACGAACGTTTCGCGCTGCGACTGTGGCCGTCACCGGTGCAGCTGGACGACGGCACGCCGCTGTGGATCGGCACCGCGCAGACGCTGCGCCTCAGCCGGCCACTCGATGCCGTCGCCTTGTGGTTGCCGGTGCCGGAAGACCGCGCCGCACGTACTGCGGTGCTGATCGCGCTGGACGGCTTCGAGCCCGTGGAGTCGCCGCATCCGCGCGACCCGGGCGTGCCGGTGATGCGGCTTCGAATCGATGACGCACCCGCGCCGGAAGCGTCAGGGCAGTAGCGACAGCACCCGCTGCAGGCGGTCGTGCGGATCGTCAAGCTGCAACAGCGCCTGGCGCTGTTCGTCCGGCATCGGCAGCAGTTCGATCAGGCGCCAGCCCACCCACGCGGCATCGTCGAACCTGTCGGCTGTCGCTTTGGCGTGCTCGCCGCCGACCTTGTCGAGGATCTCCTGCAGCAGCGTGGCCAGCAGCGCATGCTCCGGCCGCACCGGTTCGATCACGTCCTCGTCGCACCACGCCACCTCGGCCACCTGCAGGCCGTTGTCGCGCACCCGCACGCGATGCGCGTGGAAGCGCCGCGTGCCGCGCACCCGCAGCGTCAGCAGGCCGTCATCGCCGCGCCCGAAATCCTCGATCACCGCTTCGGTGCCATACGCAGCGGCCGTGGCGGCTTCGCCGGCTTCCTCGCCATCAATGAGCAGGCAGATGCCGAACCCCCGACCCTCGCGGCTGCAGTCGCGCACCAGGTCGAGGTAACGCGGCTCGAAAATGCGCAGGCCCAGCGACGCGCCCGGCACCAGCACGGTGTGCAGGGGGAACAGGCCGAGCGACTCCATCGCGGGGCGTTCGTCGTTCATCGCCGCCAGTCTACGCGCCGCAATGCCGACGGAGGGTCAACGCGAAGTCTGCAGCGCCTGCAGGAAACGCCGCGGAGCGCCGTCGAAGCCGCCGTTGGACATGAATACCACGTGGTCTCCGGCCGCCACGCGCGCGCGCAGCGCGTCGATCAACGCGTCCGAATCGGGCACGGCGATGCCATCGCCCCGTAGCGCGGCGACCACCTTGCCGCCGTCCCACGCCAGTTCCGGGCGGTGCAGGAACACCACCGCATCGGCATCGGCCAGCGACGGCGCCAGCGCGTCGGCATGCGCGCCCAACCGCATCGAATTGCTGCGCGGCTCCATCGCTACCACGATGCGCGCACCGCCGACCTTCGCGCGCAGGCCGGCGAGCGTGGTCGCGATCGCGGTGGGGTGGTGGGCGAAGTCGTCGTAGACGGTGATGCCGGAGTGCGTGCCGACCAGCTCCATGCGCCGCTTGACGCTGCGGAAGTCCGCCAGCGCCGGCAGTACGCCGGCAACGTCGTGCCCGGCCGCGGCCACGGCCGCGAGCGAGGCCAGCGCGTTCATCACGTTGTGCCGGCCCAGTAGCGGCCAGCGCACCTCGCCCAGTTCGACGCCATTGTGGACCACGATGAAGGCGCTGCCGTCCTCGGCCAGCAGGCGCGCGGTCCAGGTGAATGCCGCCGCCTGCGCCGGGTCGAGCCCGAACGTATCCACCGGCGTCCAGCAGCCCATCGCCAGCACCTCGGCCAGGCGCGCGTCCTCGCCGTTGACGATCAGGCGGCCGCTGCCCGGCACAGTGCGCACGAGGTGGTGGAACTGGCGCTGGATCGCGGCCACGTCCGGGAAGATATCGGCGTGGTCGAATTCCAGGTTGTTGAGGATGGCGATGCGCGGCCGGTAGTGCACGAACTTGCTGCGCTTGTCGAAGAAGGCGGTGTCGTACTCATCGGCCTCCACCACGAACGCGCGCCCCGTGCCAACGCGCGCGGACACGCCGAAGTCCTCCGCCACGCCGCCGATCAGGAAGCCCGGCTCGGCGCCGGCCGCCTGCAGCAGGTAGGTGAGGATGGTCGAGGTCGTGGTCTTGCCGTGGGTGCCGGCCACCGCGATGACCTCGCGGCCCGGCAGCACCTGCTCGGCCAGCCATTGCGCGCCGGAGATGTAGCGGCGCCCCGCATCCAGCACCGCCTCCACCGCCGGGTTGCCGCGCGAGAGCGCATTGCCGACCACCACTTCGTCGCAGTCGGCGGAGATGTTGGAGGGGTCGTAGCCCTGTCGCAGGGCGATGCCGAGCTGTTCGAGCTGGGTCGACATCGGCGGGTAGACCGCCTGGTCGCTGCCTTCGACCTGGTGGCCGAGTTCGCGCGCCAGGGCCGCCACGCCGCCCATGAAGGTGCCGGCGATGCCGAGGATATGCAGTTTCATGGCGACGGAGCTCGTGTTGGGTGCTCGGGGGTCGACGCGGGCCTGGAGCGCCTGTACGTCAGGCTGGAGACGGCCCGGCATGCCACCGGGCCATCAGGGCGACGAGGTCTCAGCCGACCTCGCGCACCGGCGCGATCGCCTCGATGATGCGGGTGAATACTTCGTCCAGCGTACCCACGCCGTCCACCACGGTCAGCTGGCCGTGCGTGCGGTAGAACTCGATGACCGGCGCCGTCTGGGAGTCGTACACCTTCAGTCGCGTGCGCACCGATTCCGGGCTGTCGTCGGCGCGGCCCTCGGCCGCGGCGCGGCCGGCGATGCGCTCCACCAGCAGCTCGGTCGCGACGTCCAGCTGCACCGCCGCATCCATCGGCTGGCCGATGCGCTTGAGCAGCACGTCCAGCGCGTCGGCCTGGGCCAGGTTGCGCGGATAACCGTCGAGGATGAAGCCACCTGCGGTATCGGGCCGCGAGAAGCGGTCCTCGAGCATGCCCAGCAGGATCGCGTCGCTGACCAGCTCGCCGCGGGCCATGACTTCCTTTGCCTCCAGGCCCAGCGGGCTGCCGGCAGCGACTTCCGCGCGCAGCAGGTCGCCGGTGGAGATGTGCGGCACCTGCAGGTGCTCCTTGAGCCGTGCGGCCTGCGTGCCCTTGCCTGAACCGGGCGCACCCAGAAGTACCAATCGCATCTACATCGCTCCCGCAGTCTGGACCTAACGCCTGCGCGGGCGGCGCTACACTCGGGCCGCGCCCGCCGCGCCGGCAAACGGCGGCCAGCTTACCGCATCCGGCCGGCCGCCCCCACGCTCAATGGACCCACCATGGCTTCCGGAACCCTGCTCTACGCCCAGTCCGGCGGTGTCACCGCCGTCATCAATGCCACCGCCTCGGCGGTGATCCAGGCCGCCCGTGCCCGCAAGGTGCCGGTGCTGGCCGCGCGCAACGGCATCCTCGGCGCGTTGCGCGAAGAGCTGATCGACACCCGCCGCGACTCCATCTCGGCCATCCGCGCACTGGCGCACACGCCGGGCGGCGCATTCGGATCCTGCCGGGTCAAGCTGAAGTCGCTGGACGAGGACCGCGCCCGTTACGAGCGCCTGCTGGACGTGCTGCGTGCCCACGACGTGCGCTGGTTCCTCTACAACGGCGGCAACGATTCGGCCGACACCGCGCTGAAGGTGTCGAAGCTGGCGGCCGAGTTCGACTACCCGCTGACCTGCGTAGGCGTGCCCAAGACGGTCGACAACGACCTGGCGGTGACCGACTGCTGCCCGGGGTTCGGGTCGGCGGCCAAGTACACGGCCGTGTCCGTGCGCGAAGCGGCGCTGGACGTCGCGGCGATGGCCGACACGTCGACCAAGGTCTTCGTGTACGAGGCGATGGGCCGGCACGCCGGCTGGCTGGCGGCATCCGCGGGCCTGGCGGGAAACGGGCCGCACGAGGCCCCGCACCTGATCCTGTTCCCGGAACGCCCGTTCGACGAGTCGGACTTCTTCAAGCGCGTGAAAGCCACCGTCGAGCGCGTCGGCTACTGCGTGGTGGTGGCCAGCGAAGGCATCCAGGATTCGCAGGGCCGCTTCATCGCCGACGCCGGCGGCGGCAAGGATTCCTTCGGCCATACCCAGTTGGGGGGCGTGGCCTCGCACCTGGCGGGGCGGGTCAAGGATGCGCTCGGCTACAAGGTGCACTGGACCCTGCCCGACTACTTGCAGCGCTCGGCGCGCCACCTGGCGTCGAAGGTCGACCTGGAGCAGGCCATGGCAGTGGGCAAGGCCGCGGTCGAGTACGCGCTGGCCGGGCGGAACGCGGTGATGCCGGTGATCGTGCGCACCTCCGACGCCCCCTACCGCTGGAGAATCGAGGCGGCAGCGCTGTCGAAGATCGCCAACCACGAAAAGAAGATGCCGCCCGGGTTCATCCGCCGGGACGGTTACGGCATTACCGACAAGGCGCGCGCCTACCTGCAGCCGTTGATCCGTGGGGAAGCACCGCCCCCGTACGGGCGCGACGGGCTGCCGTCCTACGTCACGCTTCGCAACGAGGCGGTACCGACCCGCCTCCCGGCCTGGAAGGGCTGAGGCGCGCCGGCACAGTCGACCCGGTCAGCCGCCGCAGGGCAGACCTTCGACCGACATCGACGCGGCGAACAGCGGCACGGCATCGAGCTTGCCGGCCTCGGCCTCCTTTCGCATCTGCTCGAGATAGACCCGCATCTGGCCCTGCCCGTCGCGCTCGGTGGCCTGCGCGTGCGCCAGCGGCTTGCGCCACACGCGCACCACCGCCTGCTGGGTCTGGCACGACGCATTCGGCACGCGGATCAGGTCGTTGAACACCCAGCCGGTGCCGGTTGACGGCTTGGCCTCGGCCGCATCGACGAACCGGGCGCGCGGCTGGCAGTTCGGACTGGTGCGGACGACGGCGAAGCGGTACGGCGCGTCGGCCTGTCCGGTGAACGCACCTTCCAGGCGTGCGCAGGCTTCCGGGATGGTGCGCAGGGTGTGCGCCGCGCCGACGGCCTGCGGCGGTGCGGCACCGCGCTCGATCTCCGGGACCGGATCGGCGGCCAGCGAAGGCAGCGCCACCAGCGCGGTGGCAACGACGATGAGAAGGGCGGAATGACGCATGGCTCTGGCTCCGGCGGCGGGCTGCACGACGTTGTCCGGCAGGCCGCCCGCGTTCAAGGGGTCCGCAGGCTGGCACGCAGGCGCTGAACCCCGGTTTCACGAGGTGTCGCGGCCCGGTGCGCTGTGCCATAGTCGGCCCCGTTGCCCGCGCCACCGTGCCGGGCGGCGCACAACAATTCGATGCATCAAATCCGTTGTCCTGTGATGTCCACTCTGGGGAGGGGTTCATGCTGGAGCAGTACGGTTTGACCTTGGCGCTTGCCTGCGCCGTCATCGCGATCCTCTACGGGATCATCTCGGCGCGCTGGATCAGCGCGCAGCCCGCCGGTAACGAACGCATGCAGGAGATCGCCGGCGCGATCCAGGAAGGCGCGCGCGCCTACCTCAACCGGCAGTACACGACGATCGCGGTCGCGGGTGTCGTGCTGTTGCTGCTGATCGGCTTCTTCCTCGACTGGGCCACGGCGATCGGGTTCCTGATCGGCGCGGTGCTGTCGGGTGCGGCCGGCTACATCGGCATGAATGTCTCGGTCCGCGCCAACGTGCGCACCGCCGAGGCCGCCCGCAGGGGCATCGGTCCGGCGATGGACGTCGCGTTCCGCGGCGGTGCGATCACCGGCATGCTGGTCGTCGGCCTGGGCCTGCTGGGCGTGGCCGGCTACTGGATGGCGCTGGAGTCGATGGGCATCGTCGGCGAGGAAGCGCTGCATGCGCTGGTGGGCCTGGCCTTCGGCAGCTCGCTGATCTCGATCTTCGCGCGCCTGGGTGGCGGCATCTTCACCAAGGGCGCTGACGTCGGCGCGGACCTGGTGGGCAAGGTCGAGGCGGGCATCCCCGAAGACGACCCGCGCAACCCCGCGGTCATCGCCGACAACGTGGGCGACAACGTCGGCGACTGCGCCGGCATGGCGGCCGACCTGTTCGAGACCTACGCGGTCACGGTGATCGCCACCATGCTGCTGGGCTTCCTGATGGCTGGCGAGGTCGGCGCAAACGGTGCGCTGTACCCGCTGGTGCTGGGCGGCGTGTCGATCATCGCCTCGATCATCGGCGCGATGTTCGTCAAGGTGAAGGCCGGTGGCTCGATCATGGGCGCGCTGTACCGGGGCGTGATCGTCTCGGGCGTGCTGGCGGCGATCGCCTACTGGCCGATCACCACCGCGCTGATGGCCGACAACGTGCACGGCGCGATGAACCTTTACGGCTGCGCGCTGGTCGGCCTGGTGCTGACCGGGGCCATCGTGTGGATCACCGAGTACTACACCGGCACGCAGTTCAAGCCGGTGCGTCACGTGGCGCAGGCGTCCACGACCGGCCACGGTACCAACATCATCGCCGGCCTCGGCATCTCGATGAAGTCCACGGCGCTGCCGGTGATCGCGGTCTGCATCGCGATCTGGGGCTGCTTCGAGCTCGCCGGCCTGTACGGCATCGCCATCGCCGCCACGGCGATGCTGTCGATGGCCGGCATGATCGTCGCGCTCGACGCCTACGGCCCGATCACCGACAACGCCGGCGGCATCGCCGAGATGGCCGAGCTGCCGCCGGAAGTGCGCGCGATCACCGACCCCCTGGACGCGGTCGGCAACACCACCAAGGCGGTGACCAAGGGCTACGCGATCGGCTCGGCGGCGCTGGCGGCGCTGGTGCTGTTCGCCGACTACACCTACAACCTGGAAACCGTGGGTTCGGCGCGCGCGCTGGCAGAGGGGGTCGCATACGTGCCGCCGACCTTCGACCTGTCCAACCACATGGTGATCATCGGCCTGCTGATCGGCGGCCTGATCCCCTACCTGTTCGGCGCCATGGCAATGGAAGCGGTGGGACGCGCGGCGGGCTCGGTGGTCGAGGAGGTGCGCCGCCAGTTCCGCGAGATCCCCGGGATCATGGAAGGCACCGGCAAGCCGGACTACTCGCGCGCGGTCGACATGCTGACGCGCTCGGCGATCAAGGAAATGATCGTGCCGTCCCTGCTGCCGGTGGCGGTGCCGATCGTGGTCGGCCTGCTGCTGGGGCCGGAGGCGCTGGGTGGCCTGCTGATTGGCACCATCGTGACCGGCCTGTTCGTGGCGATCTCGATGACTACCGGCGGCGGCGCCTGGGACAACGCCAAGAAGTACATCGAGGACGGCAACTTCGGTGGCAAGGGCTCCGAGGCCCACAAGGCCGCGGTGACCGGCGACACGGTCGGCGATCCCTACAAGGACACCGCCGGTCCCGCCATCAACCCGTTGATCAAGATCATCAACATCGTTGCGCTGCTGATGGTGCCGCTGCTGTGACCTGAGCGACACCGCGTCATCCAAGGGGCGGCCTTCGGGCCGCCTCTTTTTTGTCCCCTGCAGCTGCAATTGCGAGCGTCAGCCCGCAGGGCGGCGACCGCGACTTACGTCGCTGCTACACGCGCAGCAGTGGCAGGTGAGCCACGACCGTCCCAGGCTCGAATCCGCGTACAAAGAAGCCTGGCCGGAGGCCGCCATCGCCCCATGCTGCGCCGCAGCAGCCAGCCGCGTAAAATGCCCGGCTTTCCCGGCCGCGCCGATGCGGCCCTCCCCCGACACTGGAGCAGCACATGGGCCTGGACCTCGTCCCCACCGGCAAGAACCCGCCGGATGAGATCAACGTCATCATCGAAATCCCCAAGGACGCCGAGCCCGTCAAGTACGAGGTCGACAAGGCGTCGGGCGCGATCTTCGTCGACCGCATCCTGTCCACGCCGATGCGCTACCCGTGCAACTACGGCTACGTGCCGCATACCCTGTGCGGCGACGGCGACCCGGCCGACGTACTGGTGATCCTGCCGCTGCCCCTGATCCCCGGCTCGGTCATCCGCTGCCGCCCGGTGGGCGTGCTGAAGATGTCGGACGAAGCCGGCTCCGATGAGAAGCTGCTGGCGGTGCCGGTCGACAAGGTGTTCGCCGGCTACACGCACATCGACGACATCGAGAAGGTCAGCCCGCACTGGCTCGAGCGCATCGGCCACTTCTTCGAGCACTACAAGGACCTGGAGAAGGGCAAGTGGGTCAAGCTCGACGGCTGGGGCAACGCCGCCGAAGCCAAGGCGATCCTGCTCGATGCCGTGAAGCGGTTCGAAGAGTCGGCCGACAAGCCGAACTTCTGAAACCTGCTACGGGGTCTCACGACACAAGGCCGCCTCCGGGCGGCCTTTTTCGTTGCGCCGATTGCCTGGCACCCGACACCACAAAAAACTACGGCCCCTTTCGGGGCCGTAGTTCTGCTGCACGCTGATCGACGAGCGATCAGAAGCGCTGCTGGTACTCCATGTACATGTAACGGCTGTTCGGGATGTCGTACTGCGGGTCGAACGAGTTCGCGAAGGCCTGGAAGGTGATCGGCGGATCCTTCTTGAACACGTTGTTCACACCCAGCTTGACCGTACCGTTCCAGGGCAGCTCGTAACGGGCCTGCACGTCGTGGTAGGTGGTTGCACCCAGGGTGTTGCGCGGAGCCGGGCCATCGGCATCGCGACGGTCGTCATCCGAGCAGACGCCGGCGCCCGGGAACGGGCAGTCCTCGACCAGGCGCGAGTGGTAGCGCGAGATCCAGGTGAAGCCGAAATCGCCCAGCGTCCAGTCCAGCGCGGCGTTTGCACGCAGACGCCAGTTCGGATCACGGTCGAAATAGCGGCCAACGGCGTTGGACGGCTCGGACTCCGGCGTGAAGCGCGACTCCCACTTCGACAGGTACGACGCGTCCAGGTTGATCGAGAAGTTGCCGTACGCCGTTTCCGGCAGGCGGTACTTGACGTTCATGTCCCAGCCTTCCGTCTCGATGGTGCTGAGGTTCTGCGGAACCAGCAGCATGGAGTCGATCTGGCTGTCGGACGCACGACGGGTGAACAGCGAGCAGTAGGCCTCGTCGCCCTCGGCGTAGCACTGGTCGAGGATGTACGCCACCGACGGGGTCGACAGCGCATTCTCGATCTCGATGTTCCACCAGTCCAGCGACAGGTCGAAGCCCGGGAGGTACGACGGGCTGTACACGAAGCCGAGCGTGGTGCTCTCGGAGGTCTCCGGACCCGCGTTCGGGTTGCCACCAAACGAGAACGGGAAGATCGTCTGGCCGAAGTAGCCTTCGCCCGAGTTCGTGCGCTGCACGAAGTCCGCCGGCACGCCATCGGCTGCACAGTTGGCAGCGATTACATCGGTGCGAGCCTCGTAGTCGGACGAGCAGATGTCACCGAAGCTCTCGTAGCTGTCGGCCAGGCCGCGGAACAGCGTCAGCAGCGGCGGAGCGCGGAAGCCCTCGGCCCAGTTGCCGCGCACCAGCAGATCGTCGACCGGCTTCCACTTGAAGCCGAACTTGCTGTTGATGGTGTCGCCGAAGTTGCTGTAGTCCGAGTAGCGCGTTGCCACGCTGAACTCCAGCAGCTGCGCGCCCGGCACGTCCGACAGCAGCGGGATCAGCAGCTCGCCGTAGATTTCGTCGAGGTCGTAACCGCCTTCGGTCGGCTGGCGTCCGTTACCGGAGGTGTAGCCGGCGGCGACGAATGCGTCCGGACGGTCGAAGCCGCTTTCCTTGCGCGACTCGACACCGGCGGCGAAGCCCATCATGCCGCCCGGCAGCTCGAACAGCTCGCCGCTGAGGTTGGCGGTGAACGACTCGCTACGACCCTGGTAGGCGTCCTGCGCGGTGAACAGGATGAAGTCCAGCATCTCCTGCGACAAGCCACCTGCCGGCGAGAGCGGATTGAACGGCACGCAGCCGTCGATCACGTCGCCACCCGGCTCGGTCACGCAGACCACGCGGCCATCACGCAACTCCGACGGGCCGACACCGGCCGCGACGTTGAGCATGTTGGCATCGCCGATCTGGGCATCTTCCTGGTCGGACACATTGAAGTTGTAGCCGGCGTCCCAGTCGAAGTAGCGGTCGGCGAACTGGAAGCTGCCTTCCAGGCCCGCATACGTGTGGAACGTCTTGACGTTCTGCTGGTACACACGCGGCTGCTCGATCAGGCGACGGCTCCACACCACGTCACGGCCGTCACCGCCGTACTCGACGTTGTACGGATTGAAGTAGCTGTCACCGCTGAGCGCGGTGTCGGCCGCATTGCCGAGGTACTCACCACCCGAAAGGGGGAAGCCTGCGAGCTGCTGCTCGGAACGACGCTCGTTGTACAGCGCGTCGGCACGGAAGCTCACGCTGTCGGTGATGTCGTAACGACCCTTCAGGTACAGCGAAGTGCGGGTCTGCGGGGTCAGCAGGTAGTTGTCCTGCGCGTAGTTGTAGGCGTACTGCGAGCCGAACGGAACGGTCTGATCAATGCCGTAGCGCTCCTGGCCGTCCGGACCGGTGCCAACGGCGCCCGGGGGAACGATGCTGGTCGGGCCTTCGAACTCGTCACCGGTCGGGCCGTCGTTCCAGATGCGACCGTTATTGGAGAAGCCGCTGTACAGCGCGGAACCCAGGCCGAACACCGGATCGCCGGAAATGGCGCGGTCACCGGCCATGACGGCCTCTTCCTCGACGCGCGACAGGCCGATCACCACGTTGCTGCGCTCGCCATTGGCACCGATCGTGGCGTCCACGGAGGTGCGCTGACCGTCGCCCTGGTTGAACTGGCCGATGTGCGCGCGGACTTCGGCGCCATCGAAGTTGTCGCGGGTGATGATGTTCACCACGCCGGCAATCGCGTCGGAACCGTAGATCGAGGAGGCGCCGTCCTTCAGGACTTCGATGCGCTCGACCATGGCCGCCGGAATCGTGTTGAGGTCGACCGAGCCGCTCAGGGTCGAGACCCAACGGCGGCCATCCACCAGCACCAGGGTGCGCGAGGAGCCGAGGTTGCGCAGCGAGATTTCGGAGGAGCCGTCACCGCCGTTGTTGAACGTGCGATTGATGCCGGCGCCGTTTGCGGAGATGCGCTGCAGGACTTCAGCGACCGAGGTCACACCCTGCTTTTCGATCTCGGCGCGGTCCAGAACGAGGACGGGCTGCGAGGTTTCGGCATCAACCGAGCGGATACGGGAACCCGTGACCTCGATGCGGTCCAGGGTGGTGGCCTCGGTCGTCTCGGCCTCCTGGGCGGAAACGAGCGCGGGGGTCAGTGCGATGGCGATGCTGGCCGGCAAAAGGCCGAGCCGCACCGCGTTGCGCGAGCTGCGTTGGGTCATCTATCTCTCTCCAAGGATGTTGCGTAATGAGCGCGTTGTTATCGCTGTGTTAAACGCCCCGACACGCTACGTCCCATGGCGCAACATGGCTTTGCGGGCCACGTCGGCTGACTTTGCCGAATGAGTCCTTGCAGGACCCGCCGCGCGATAGCGCGTGGCCGACATGCCGAACCGGGCACGAAAGGCGCGCGCGAAGCTGCAGCAGTTGTCGAAACCCGACGCGGCTGCCACTTCGCCGATCATCAGGTCGCTTTCGCGCAGCAGCCGTGCAGCGTGCTCCAGCCGCATGCGCGCGGCGGCCGCCTGGGGACTTTCGTCGTACAGGCTCTGGAAGGTCTTGGAGAAGTACCAGCTGGAGAAGCTGGTCAGTTCGGCCAGTTCACTGATGCGCACGATGCGGTCGCAGTTGCCTTCCATGTACAGGCGCGCGCGCTGGAGGCGGCCGAATACCTGGCGTTTGCGGGTGCGGGACCGCCCGGGGCAGCGAGACACCCGCTCCCCCAGATCACGTTGGATGGAAGCCAGCTGCAAGAGCAGGGGCCGCATGGCGACCGTGGCGTCGGCTTCCGGGCGCGTCAGTCGTGCGGCAGCGTCACGCCACAGCTTCAGCGTAGTCCGCAAGTCGCGACTGGCCACCCGCCCGCGCCCCGCGTACAGGCTGGCATCGGCATATCGCGCCATCTGGCGGGGCGCGTCGCCGCCCAGCGACAGCCCGATCGTCAGGCCGTCCCGATCAGCCTGGATCAGGGGCCGCGACTCCCGGTCGAACGCCAGCCAGTCGCCCGCCTGCAGGCGAAACCGTCCCTCCTTGGCCTCCACCCAGGCGTTGCCCCTGATCTGCAGCACCATCGCGAACCGTGCACCGAGCTGCGCACTGCCCAGCCTCGAGATCGCCACGAACTGGGCGTCCTTTTCACTGCCTTCTGCGAGATCCGCCTGAACCTGCTGTCCACGATCGGACCAAGAAACGTGCTCCATCTGCCCATCCCATTTGCGTTTCCAAGCGCATGGATGTGCCTGATCGGGCACCAAGCCGTCCGGATATTTGGCGGAGGCTTGTACGAAATCTGTCCGTTGGACATTCCGACGAAATTACGAAGCGAATTTCTTCTTACGAATCAAAATCTTAATCGGTGGTGGCGATATTGGCCCCCTGACCTATGGAAGCTCGGGAAGCGACATGAAAGCGATGTCGGTGCCATCCTCAACCGTGAGTGGCACCAGTATCGCGTCCAGCGCAGAGCTGAGACTGAAGCCTGTGGTGGTGGCGAGACGGTCTGCCGACAGGCAGCGCGAGCGCGATGGTTGGATAGCCGCAGCAGGCCCCGCGATCCGACGGAAACTGGTCAGGCATCTCCGGCGCGCCTCGACATAGCCCACGTGGCCCAACTCATCGACCGCCCACGTCTGGTAGCGCCACCGCTGGGGGGCATCCGGGTCGACGCGCCGCACGCTACCCGGCGACAAGGCCGGGTCCGCTTCCCACAGGCCGTTGGCCGAGAGCCGGGTGAACAGTATCCGGCGCCCGGCGTTGTCCACCCGCGCCAACGACACATCCTGCAATGTGCCCAGTGGCTCCCAGGGCGACTTGCTTCGGTCATACAGGGTCAGTCGGTTGTCGCCGTCCCGGTGATGGGCGTTGACCAGGAGCTGCGCCGCATCGGGCATGTAGGCCGCCTGCTGCGGCTCACCTTCCGGCACAGGCAGCCGGGCGATGCGTCCACTGGCAGGCTCGACCTCGAAGATCCCGGGTGCATCGTGGCTCTCCACGCTGCCGCGCACCAGGAAACGACCGCTGTCGCTCGACCACTGCGGCATGCTTCCGGTGCTCGGGTGCAGGCCGCTGATCATCCGCAAACTCTGAGGCCGCGACAGGTCCGCCCACCACAGGTTGAAGTCGCCCGCACGGTCGGACGTGAATACCAGGTGGCGGCTGTCGGGCGCGAGCGCAGGTTGCGTATCCCGCCCCGTCGAGGCGAAAAGGTGTTCGGGCACCGTCTGGCCCGCCTCGTCGGGTGTCCGGGCAATCCGGAAGATTCCGAACCGTGGATCCCGCCTGACGAACGCCATCATTCCTGCACGCCCCGCGACGGCCGGCGTCTGTGCGTCGCGGATGCCCAGGTCCAGCACCTGCCGACTCTCCAGGTCCAACCTGTAAATGCGCGTCTCGTTGTCGACCCGTTGTCCGTAGACCAGCGCGCGCCCGTCGGGCAGCCAATCCCAACCCCGGATTTCGACATTGCCTTCGGTCAGCGGCTCGGCCCGTCCGCCCGCGGCCGGTACACGCCACAGCCCCCCCAGTTGGGGATTGCGCACGAACACGATCCATCTCCCGTCCGGCGAGTACCGCGGCGTCTGGTCGAGGTCGGTGCGGGACGTGTCGTACTTGATGCCCCGCCACTCACCGCTGACCAGGTCGAGTACGCGCAGGCCGGCGAGACCCTGGTCGGTCACCATGCTGCCGAACACCAGGCCCTTGCCGTCGGGCGTCCAGTCAAAGCTCAGCAGGTCGTCCGGGTGGCAGCGCGCCACTTCGCGCTCCTCGCCGCCGACCGCGGCCACCACGAGCACGCGGCAGGCCTCGCCCGGCCCATGCCGCGAGAACGCGATCTCCCGACCGTCGGGCGACCACGTCGAGTCACGGTCCGACACGGCATCCGGCGGGAAACTCAGTTGCCGCGGCTGCGCCTGATCGGTGGTCTGCACCTGGATGACGGTGCCCCGGCGGCCCGGCACCGTGGCCGAATACGCAACCAGCGATGCGTCCGGCGACAGACTGGGCTCGAGCTCGAACCCCGGGGAGGACGTGATGAGGCGGAACGGCCGCTCGCCCATCGACGTTGGCGAAAGCCATGTGGACGCGGAAGGCTCCGGAGACGCCTGCCCGGCGTCGGGGGCAGGTTCGGAGCGCCCGCGCATCAGCAGCACGGCCAGCAAAACTGCCGCCAACAGAATGGCCACTGCGCTTGCGATGAGTGGCTCGCTCCAGGGCGAGCGCGATGCCCGTCGCGGCAGTGACGGCCAGCGCGCGCCCGCAGGCTGATCCGCGATGAAGGGCCCCTCCGCCTGCTCCATGCGCGCGGGCATGGCAACTGCGCGCATGTCCTCCTCGATGGGCTCTACCCGCGCAAGCAACCGGTAGCCGGTCTTGGCAATGGTCTCGATGTAACGCGCGTCGCCACGCTGTTCCCCAAACGACTTGCGCAGCTGCGTCACGGCCTGCGTGAGCACGTCGTCGGTCGGCATCGTGTCCGGCCACACCGTGGCCAGCAGCGCCTCGCGCGACACCACCTTGCCGCCCTCCTCGACCAACGCCAGCAGCACCGCCATGGCCTTGGGCGTTACCCGTTTTGGCCGGCGTGCACCGGGGCACGTGATTTCGCGCAACGGCACGTCGACGGTGCAATCGCCCACGCGCATCCGTTGCGGCAGTCGCGGAGCAGGCGGCGTGGGCGGATCGACCGATGGCGGCATGGGGCGTGAGGGTGCGCAGTACCCGCGCCACTGTCATGTGCCGAATGGCCCGCGTGGCGAAGGTAGGAATGGGGAAGGAGAACCGACAGGATCGGCACACCGCCCGGCCCTGTCGGGACAGGCGCGGAGCGGGCCGATGATTCTACCGTGCTGTCATGAATGCAGTCGCGCCTGCGTTCAGCCCAGGCCCATCTCTCGCCGATGTCCTACAACCGTGGTTCCTCGATTCGCGCCCTTGGCGCGATTTTTTTTGACAGCGATCACGCCTGCTGGCGACGCGCCACGGTAAGTGCGATCAACCGCGAGACCACCGTGGCGATGTAGCCCACGCCCGCGAACTGCTGGAGCATCACCAGCACGCGCGCTGGCGACGACAGCGGCAGGATGTCGCCGTTGCCCACGCCCGACAGCGTGCTGAAGCTGAGGAACAGCAGCTCGATCCAGCGCCGGGGTCGCTCCGGCTCCACGACGCCCGTGAAGCTGCCCGGCACCCAGGCCTGGCAGGCGAAGTATGCGTAGGCAAACCCCCACGCCAGCAGGGTGAAGGTGGCACCGGCCGCGAACAGTTCGTCGGCCGTGACCACGTGGTCGTCCAGCATGTAGCGGATCAGGCTGCCGGCGGCGTAGAAGTACAGCGCCGCCTCCAGGATCGACGACCACGGCAGCCACTGCGGCTCCTGCATCGTGATCGCAGCCACCGACAGCCCCATCGCCGGCAACGCCAGCAGCCACGCCACCCAGTTGATGGCCGGGCTCCGATTGACCACCCACACCGCCAGCGGGACGACCACAAGCGTGGCCGCGCCGAAAAGCGCCCGATCGTCAGGGCTGTCGTCCAGCAGCGGGTACAGCAGCAGGCTCGCCAGCTGGGCGGCGAGCAGCAGCGCCGACGGATGCCGGCGCAACAGGACCTGCCAGGGTTTGCGAATCACGGCGCTCCGGACGGCTTCGCGCGAGTGTGCGGCCGCCGCCCACCGGCGGCAACGGCAACGGCCGCGGCCGCACGCCGGTCATGCCTTGCGGTAGACCTCCGCACCCGCCTGGCGGAATTCCGCGGCCTTGTCGGCCATGCCCGCCTCCAGCACCGCCGCTTCGTCCATCCCGTGCTCGGCGGCGTAGTCGCGCACGTCCTGGGTGATCTTCATCGAGCAGAAATGCGGGCCGCACATCGAGCAGAAGTGCGCGGTCTTGTGCGCGTCCTTGGGCAACGTCTCGTCGTGGTACTCGCGGGCACGCTCGGGGTCGAGGCCGAGATTGAACTGGTCCTCCCAGCGGAACTCGAAGCGCGCCTTGCTCATCGCGTTGTCGCGCGCCTGCGCGCCGGGGTGGCCCTTGGCGAGGTCGGCGGCGTGCGCGGCGATCCTGTAGGCCATCAGCCCCTCGCGCACGTCCTGCTTGTTGGGCAGGCCCAGGTGCTCCTTCGGCGTGACGTAGCAGAGCATCGCCGTCCCGTACCAGCCGATCATCGCCGCGCCGATCGCGCTGGTGATGTGGTCGTAGCCGGGCGCGATGTCGGTCGTCAGCGGACCAAGGGTGTAGAACGGCGCCTCGCCGCAGACCTCCAGCTGCTTGTCCATGTTCTCCTTGATCAGGTGCATCGGCACGTGGCCGGGGCCCTCGATCATGGTCTGCACGTCGTGCTTCCAGGCGACCTTCGTGAGCTCGCCCAGGGTTTCCAGTTCGCCGAACTGCGCCGCGTCGTTGGCGTCGGCAATGCTGCCCGGACGCAGGCCATCGCCCAGCGAGAAGGCCACGTCGTAGGCCTTCATGATTTCGCAGATTTCCTCGAAATGCGTGTAGAGGAAGTTCTCCTTGTGGTGCGCCAGGCACCACTTCGCCAGGATGCTGCCGCCACGCGACACGATGCCGGTCACGCGCTTGGCCGTCAGCGGCACATAGCGCAGCAGCACGCCAGCGTGGATGGTGAAGTAGTCCACGCCCTGCTCGGCCTGCTCGATCAGGGTGTCGCGGAAGATCTCCCAGTTGAGATCCTCGGCACGGCCGTCGACCTTCTCCAGCGCCTGGTAGATCGGCACCGTGCCGATCGGCACCGGGCTGTTGCGGATGATCCATTCGCGCGTCTCGTGGATGTGCTTGCCGGTGGACAGGTCCATCACCGTGTCCGCGCCCCAGCGGATCGACCAGACCAGCTTCTCCACCTCTTCGGCGATCCCTGATGACACCGCGGAATTGCCGATGTTGGCGTTGACCTTGGTCAGGAAGTTGCGGCCGATGATCATCGGCTCGCTTTCGGGGTGGTTGATGTTGTTGGGGATGATGGCGCGGCCGCGGGCGACCTCGTCGCGCACGAACTCCGGCGTGATCACCTTCTGGATGTTGGCGCCGAAGCTCTGCCCCGCGTGCTGCTTGAGCAGGTGCGCCTCGCGGATGGCCTCGATGCGCTGGTTCTCGCGGATCGCGATGTACTCCATCTCCGGCGTCACGATGCCGCGGCGCGCGTAATGCATCTGCGTCACGTTGGCTCCGGCGACCGCGCGCCGCGGCAGCGGCCGGTTGCCGAAGCGCACGGCATCGAGCTTGGCATCCGTCTCCCGGCGGCGGCCGAACTCCGAGCTCAGGCCCGCGAGGGCCTCGGTGTCGCCGCGCTCGGCAATCCACTGGGCACGCAACGGCACCAGTCCACGCGACAGGTCGATCTCGACGGACGGATCGGTGTACGGGCCGGAGCAGTCGTAGACCGCCAGCGGTGCGTTGTCCTCGCCGCCAAAGATCGTCGGTGTCTTCGCCAGCCCGATCTCGCGCATCGGCACGCGGATGTCCGGGCGCGAACCCTCGACGAAGATCTTGCGCGAGCCGGGGATGGGCCGGACCACGTCGGATGACAGGCGCTCGGCCTGCTGGATGAGCTCGGAGGGCACTGCGTTCATAGGGATTTCCCGCTTTCCTGTGGGAGGTCCGCACGGAGGGTGTGCGGGCTCGTGCGAAGGACTCGCATGAAAGCGGCGGCGCTCGGCACGCCCGTGGGGCGTGGCCGGCGAAGCTCCCTACGGCGGTCTCAACCGCGTCAGGTTCGAAGGGTCTGTCTCAACCGTGGCCGTTGGGCCGCGGTACCCCCGCTTCGCCGCGCATTGGACCATCGACGCGCCTCCGGCGCCAGCGTCGCCGGAGGCTTGCGCTGCTGCGATGTTGCAGCGCGGTTTGCCGTGGCGCCCGCGGCTGCTACGGTTCGTCGATGAACATGACCTTGCGCACCTCACTGCTCGCTGCCGCCGTCGCCCTCTCGGGCTGCGCGACCGGCCCATCCTCCACCGCGTCCGCGCCACTGCCGGCCGACCGTTTCTACACGCGCCTGAAGGCCCTGTGCGGCCAGGCCTTTGCCGGCCGCGTGGTCACCGACACGCCGCCGCCGACCGGCGACGACCCGTTCGCCGGCAAGGACCTGGTGATGCATGTCCGCGGCTGTGGTGACGACGAGTTGCGCGTTCCGTTCCATGTCGGCGAGGACCGCTCGCGCACCTGGGTCATCACGCGCACCGGCCCCGGCCTGCGGCTCAAGCACGACCACCGCCACGAGGACGGCAGCGACGACGCGGTAACGATGTACGGCGGCGACACCGCCAGCCTGGGCACGGCGATGCGGCAGGAGTTCCCGGTCGACGAGTTCTCCAAGGCGATGTTCCTGCGCGAAGGCCTGGATGCTTCGCTTACCAACACCTGGGCGATGGAACTGGAACCGGGCAGGACCTTCGTCTACGAGCTGTCGCGCCCGGGCGGCCGGCTGTTCCAGATCGAGTTCGACCTCACCGCGCCCGTCGCGGTACCGCCCGCGCCGTGGGGCGACGAGGACTGATTGCTTGGCCGCTATCGGCTCTAGCGCCCTCTCCTTCCGGGAGAGGGTTGGAGTGAGGGTTCGGCGAAGCTGAAATGGCGCCGATTGCTGGAGCAATGAAAAGCCCGCTTTGCGCGGGCTTTGATGTATGCGACTGATGCTCGCCTCTTCCACTTCGCCGACCCCTCATCCGCCCTTCGGGCACCTTCTCCCGAAGGGAGAAGAGGGGATTTAGTCCGCCGCCCTCTCCGGCTGCCTGACCCGGAACCACGCGGCGTAAAGCGCAGGCAGGAAGAACAGGGTCAGCACCGTGGCCACCAGCAGGCCGCCCATAATGGCGACCGCCATCGGCCCGAAGAACGCGCTGCGCGACAGCGGGATCATCGCCAGGATCGCCGCCAGTGCCGTCAGCACGATCGGGCGGAAGCGGCGCACCGTGGCCTCGATGATCGCGTGCCAGGTCTCGGCGCCCTCGGTTCGGTCCTGTTCGATCTGGTCCACCAGGATCACCGAGTTGCGCATGATCATGCCGGCCAGCGCGATCGTTCCCAGCATCGCCACGAAACCGAACGGCACCTGGAACACGAGCAGGAACAGCGTCGCACCGACAAGGCCCAGCGGCGCGGTCAGCAGCACCATCACGCTGCGCGAGAAGCTGCGCAGCTGCACCATCAGCAGCGTGAACACCACCAGCAGGAACAGCGGCATGCCCGCGGCGATCGACGACTGCCCGCGCGCGGCGTCCTCGACGCTGCCGCCCACCTCCACCGAGTAGCCATACGGCAGGCCGGCACGGATGTCGTCGAGCGTCGGCGAGATCTGCGCCGTGACCGTGGCAGGCTGCGTGCCGTCGTAGATGTCGGCGCGCACGGTCATTGTCGGGCGCCGGTCGCGGTGCCAGATGATGCCTTCCTCGAACCCGTACTCGAGCGTGGCCACCTGCGTCAGCGGCACGCTGGTGCCACTGCCGGTCGGCACCATCAGGCTGCCCAGCATGTCCAGGCGCAGGCGCTCGTCATCGGTGCCACGCAACGACATCTCGATCAGGTCGTTGCCCTCGCGGTACGTGCTGATGTGGCTGCCCGAGAGCGAGCTCGACAGGAACTGCGACAGCTGCGCCGAGCTGATGCCCAGCGCGCGGGCGCGTTCCTGGTCGACGTGCAGGCGCACGACCTTGCCCGGCTCGTCCCAGTCCAGGTTGACGTTGGCCACGTGCGGGTTCTGCCGCATCTGCTCGCGCACGCGATACGCAATCTCGCGCACCTGCTCGATGTGCTCACCCGAGACGCGGAACTGCACCGGATAGCCGACCGGCGGACCGTTCTCCAGGCGCGTGACGCGCAACTGCAGCTCGGGGAAGCGCGGCACGACATCCTCGATGATCCATTCGCGCAGGGCTTCGCGCGCTTCGATGCTCTCCGGCATCAGCACGAACTGGGCGAAGTTGGCGGCCGGCAACTGCTGGTCCAGCGGCAGGTAGAAACGCGGCGATCCGGTACCGACGTAGGCGACGAAGTTGGACAGGTCCTCGCGCTCGGCCAGCATCGCTTCCAGGCGCCCGGCGGCCTCGGCGGTGGCCTTGAGCGAACTGCCCTCGGCCAACTCCATGTCGACCATGAGTTCGGGCCGCACCGAGTCGGGAAAGAACTGCTGCGGGACGAAGCGGAACAGCACCAGCGATGCGGCGAAGGCCGCCACGGTCATGGCGATCACCAGCCAGCGGCGACGCACGCACCATGTCAGCCACCCGCGCAGCCGCGTGTAGAACTTCGTGGCATACGGGTCGTGGTCACGGCCGTCGTGCGGCGGTGGCGCGATAACGTCGGCGAACGCCGGATACCGGTCGGCCCAGCGCTGGCGACGTGCATGCCAGCGCGCGGCCAGCGAGCCGGGCTTGAGCGCGGCGCCATGGCCGTGGTCCGGCAGCAGCTTGTCGCCCAGGTACGGGATGAACACGACCGCCGCGACCCACGACACCAGCAGCGCGATGGTCACCACCTGGAACAGCGAGCGCGTGTACTCGCCCGTACTGGAAGCCGCGGTCGCGATCGGCAGGAAGCCCGCCGCGGTGATCAGCGTGCCGGTCAGCATCGGGAAGGCGGTGGACTCCCATGCGAAGGCCGCGGCCTTCAGGCGGCTGAAGCCCTGCTCCATCTTGATGGCCATCATCTCCACCGCGATGATCGCGTCGTCGACCAGCAGGCCCAGCGCCAGCACCAGCGCGCCCAGCGAGATCTTGTGCAGGCCGACGCCGAAGAAATCCATCACCGCGAAGGTCATCGCCAGCACCAGCGGGATCGACAGCGCGACCACCAGGCCCGTTCGCCAGCCCAGCGACAGGAAGCTCACCAGCAGCACGATCGCCACGGCCTCGGCCAGCACCTTGACGAATTCGCCGACCGATTCGGCGACGGCGGCGGGCTGGTCGGACACCTTGCGCAGCTCCATGCCGACCGGCAGCGTGTCCTGCAACCGCGCGAACTCGTCCTCGAGCGTTTCGCCCAGCGCGAGGATGTCGCCGCCCTGCTTCATCGCCACGCCGATGCCGATGGCGTCCTCGCCCATGAAGCGCATGCGCGGGGCGGGCGGGTCGGAGAACCCGCGGTGCACCTCGGCCACATCGCCCAGCCGGAAGGTCCGGTCGCCCACACGGATCGGGAAGTCGCGGATCGCGTCGACGGACTCGAACTTGCCGTCCACGCGCAGCGGCACGCGGCTGCTGCCGGTTTCAAAGAAGCCCGCCGGCGCCATGGCGTTCTGCTGGTCCAGCGCCTGCCTCACCGCCGCGGCCGGCACGCCGAGCGTGGCCAATTTGGTGTTGGACAGCTCGACCCAGATCTTCTCGTCCTGGACGCCGAACAGTTCGATCTTGCCGACGTCGGGCACGTCCTGGAGCGCCAGTTGCACGCGCTCGGCGTAGTCCTTGAGCACCGCGTAGTCGAAGCCCTCGCCGGTCAGCGCATAGATGTTGCCGAAGGTGTCGCCGAACTCATCGTTGAAGAACGGACCGATGACGTCGGCCGGCAGCAGCGGCCGCAGGTCGCCGACCTTCTTGCGCACCTGGTACCAGAGCGGTCCGATCTCGGCCGAGCGCATCGAATCGCGCGCGGCGAAGATCACCTGCGACTCGCCCGGCCGCGAGTACGAGCGGATGAACTCGTACTCGCCGGTTTCCATCAGCTTCTTCTCGATGCGCTCGGTGACCTGGCGCGAGACCTCCTCGGCCGTGGCGCCGGGCCAGCGCGTCTGGATCACCATCACCTTGAAGGTGAATGCCGGATCCTCGCTGCGGCCCAGATTGAGGTACGACAGCGTGCCGGCCAGTGCCAGCACCAGCATCGCGTAGACCACCAGGCTGCGGTGGCGCAGGGCCCACTCGGAAAGATTGAAGCGCATCGGGGTAGCCTGCGGTCAGGGGCGCACGGGGCGGTTATCACGGTCCACCGGCGCGACCTTCTGCCCGGCGCGCAGCAGGTGACCGCCGGCCGTCACCACCCAGTCGCCCGGGGCAAGGCCGTCCGTGACGACCGCGCGGTCGGCGCCATAGGGGCCGATACGCACGGGGCGCAGTTGGAGCGTGGAGTCCTTTGGATCGACCACGAACACCGAGGCCGCGCCGTCCTCCCGCACCAGCGCCGACAGCGGCACGCTGAGCCGGCCATTGCCGGCGCCGGCGAGGAACACGCGCGCGCTCTGGCCCAGGTCCAGGGCTTCGGGCGGTGCATCGACGGTGGCGCGCGCGGCGAAGGTACGCGACGCCGGATCGGCGGCGGGCGCGATCTCGCGGATACGCCCCGGCAGGCGCCTGGCCTCGTCGGACCACAGCGACACCTGCACGGGATCGCCCACGTCGATCCCCTCGATGACGCCCTCGGGCACGGCGAAGAGCACCTCGCGGGGGCCATCCGCGGCCAGCGTGAACACCGCCTGCCCCGCGCCGACGACCTGCCCCGCTTCAGCCTGCCGCGCCGAGATGACGCCGTCGGTCGGTGCCGTCAGCCGGGTGTAGGCGGCCTGGTTGCGTGCGACGTCGAGGTTGGCGCGCGCCGCGTTCACCTGGCCCTGTGCGGCGGTGGCCGCGGCGTTCTGCGCATCGATCGTCGAGCGGCTCACGAGCTGCCCCTCGCCCAGTTGCGCATAGCGGGCCTGGTCGGCGCGCGCGCGGCCCAATTCGGCTTCGGCCGCGGCCAGTTGCGCCTGCGCCGCCCGCGACTGCGCCTGCAGGTCGCCCGGATCCAGCCGCGCCAGCACGTCGCCCGCGCGGACGCGGTCCCCCACGTCCACCAACCGCTCGACCAGCTTGCCTCCGACGCGGAACGACAGCGCGCTCTCCTCGCGCGCACGCACGTCGCCCGCGAAGGCGGTGGCGGCCGCGGTCGCCGGTTCCGGGTGGGCGACCAGCACCGGCCGTACCTCCACGGGCGCGGCCTCGCCACCCGTGCAGGCCACGAGCAGGGTCAACGCGAAGGCGGGGATAAGGAGCAGGCCCGGCCGAGGGGGGGCAAGGCGGAGAGCGAAACGCATGGGGGCGGCCTCAGCGGCAATTAATGGACCGGCCGGTACTGTATAAATATCGAACCGATTAGTCTAGTATTCAACCATGCCTGTACCGATGAAACGCGAAGGCGGGACCAAGCCCGCCGGTCCCGGACGCCCCAAGGACCTGGCCAAGCGCGCCGCCATCCTGGACGCCGCCAAGCGCATGTTCACCCAGCACGGGTTCGAAGGCGCCAGCATGGACCAGATCGCCTCCGAGGCCGGCGTCTCCAAGCTCACCGTCTACAGCCACTTCGGCGACAAGGACAGCCTGTTCGTCGCCGCCGTGCGCTCCTACTGCGAGCAGCAGTTGCCGTCCTCGCTGTTCCAGACCGAGGAGCCGGGCATGCCGCTGCGCGAGCGTCTGCTGGCGATCGCGCGTGCCTTCTACACCATGATCAGCAACCCGGAAGCCGTGGCCGGCCACCGCGTGCTCTGCTCGCCGCAGCTGTCGGAATCGCCGCTGCCGCGGATGTTCTGGGAGGCCGGTCCGCAGCGGGTGCAGGACGAGTTCGCGGCGCTGCTCCGCCGGCGCATTGCCGCTGGCGAGCTCGAGATCCCCGACGTGGCGCGCGCCTCGGCGCAGTTCTTCACCCTGCTCAAGGGCGAGCCGCACGCGCAGCTGGTATTCGGGTGCAACGCGCTGTGCCAGCACGATGTCGAGTCACATCTGGAGGCCTCGGTCGATCTGTTCCTTCGTGGATATGGCACCTCGCGCCGACGCTGAGGCCCGTGTGATGCCGTCCGACCCGGTGACTTCCGGCACTCAGTCCGCCCTGCTGCCCACGGCGATCCTGTGCGCGCCGGCCGCCATTGCCGCCGGTACAATGCGCGGCTTGCCCGCGAGAGCTTGAAATGACGACGATGGACTACGCCAAGGCCCGAGAATTGATGGTGGAACAGCAGGTGCGTCCCTGGGACGTACTGGACATGCGCGTGCTCGACACGCTGTCCCACCTGCCGCGCGAAGCCTTCGTACAGGACCAGCACCGCAACCTGGCCTACGCCGACCTGGCGCTGCCGTTGGGCCACGGCGAGTCGATGATGAAACCCGTCGTTGAGGGCCGCACGCTGCAATCGCTGGCCCTGGAGCCGACCGAGGACGTGCTCGAGATCGGCACCGGCAGCGGGTTCCTGGCCGCGTGCCTGGGCCGCCTGGCGCGGGACGTCGTCAGCCTGGAGATCCACGCCGACCTGGCCGACGCGGCGCGTGCGCGCCTGCAGCGCCAGCAGGTCGGCAACGTCGAAGTCGTCACCGCCGACGTCTTTGGCTGGGATTCGACGCGCCGCTTCGATGCCATCTGCGTGACCGGCGCGACCGCCGATATCCCGCAGGCCTTCATGAAGTGGCTGCGTCCGGGTGGCCGGATGTTCGTGGTCCATGGCCGCTCGCCAGCGATGGATGCCGCCATCGTGCACGCGCCCGGCGAGCGCAACGACGTCAACGCCGGCCGCATCCAATCGTTGTTCGAAACCGACCTCCCCTACCTCGTCGGGGCCGCGCCGCGGCCCAGCTTCGTGCTCTGACCGGCGTCGACCCGATAACCGGGCCGGACACGGCGACCCCGCGAGTCCCCGCAGCGCCGCACCGGAGGGTGCGGTTGTTCAAAAAAGGAAACCGCATGATCCGCCCCCGCTTGCTCCGCCGCCCCGTCGCCCTCGCCCTCGCCATCGCCCTGCTGCCGGCCGCCGCGTCGGCCGAAGACCTGCTGCAGACATACGAACTGGCGCGCCAGGGCGACCCGCAGCTGTCGGCTGCCGAATCCAACCGCCTTGCCATCCGCGAAGGCTCGGTGCAGGCCCGCGCCGCGATGCTGCCGCAACTCAACGGCGAAGCCTCGTACCGCCGCTCCCGCAGCGAGGGGCCGGCCACGCAGACCCAGTTCGACCCCACGACGGGCGAGCCGGTTGAATTCCGTGGCGACATCGATAGCGAAACGACCACGCGCAACATCGGCATCAACGGCAGCCAGATGCTGTTCGACCTGTCGCGCTTCACCACGCTGGGCAGCCGCAACGCGCTGAGCCGCGCCACCGACTTCCAGCTGGAATCGGCCAACGACTCCCTGGTGACGCGTACCTCGGCCGCCTACTTCAACGTGCTGGTGGCGCTGGAAACGCTGGCCGCCGCCGAGGCCGCGGAGACCGCGCTGCAGAAGCAGTTCGACTTCGCCTCCAAGCGCCTGGAGGTCGGCCTGGCGCCGATCACCGACGTGCACGAGGCCCGCGCCACCTACGACAGCGCCCGCGCCAACACCATCCTGGCCCGCAACGCGGTCGAGGACGCCTACCAGGCGCTGGCGGAGATCACCGGCCAGCCGGTGCGCAACCTCAAGGGCCTTCCGGAAGACTTCCAGCCCGCGCTGCCGGCCAGCCAGGGTGCGGACCAGTGGGTGCAGACCGCGGTCGACAACAACCCCGCGCTGCGCGCCAAGGAGCTGCAGGTCGAGTCCGCCGAAGCCGACATCCGCACCGCGCGCGCCGGCCACCTGCCGACGCTCTACCTCAACGGCGGCTACGGCGACACCAAGACCACCGGCGACCGCACTTTCAGCAGTGCCGACCTGCCGACGTCGGTCACCAGCCCGATCGAGAGCGAAAGCCGAGGCCCGAACGTCGGCATCGTCCTGTCGGTGCCGATCTTCTCCGGCGGCGCGACGCAGTCGCAGGTGCGCCAGGCCGTGGCCCAACGCGATGTCGCCCAGGACGAGCTCGTCCAGCAGCGCCGCGCGCTCGAGCGCAACACCCGCAATGCCTACCAGGCGCTGGTGGCCGGCATCAGCGAGATCGAGGCCCGCCGCCTGGCGCTGTTCTCGGCGCGCAGCGCGTACGACGCATCGCAGGTCGGTCTGGAAGTGGGCACGCGCACGGTGCTGGACGTGCTGACCAACCAGCAGAACCTGTTCACCGCGCAACAGGCGCTGGCGCAGGCGCGCTACAACTACCTGCAGAACCTGTTGCTGCTGGAGCAGGCTGCCGGCACGCTGGACATCGAGGACGTGCAGGAGGTCAATCGCCTGCTGACGGTCGATGCGGAAGCGCAGGTGCAGTCCGACGTGGTGCCCTGACCGCTCCCACCCTGTCGAATCGAAGCGCTCCCCGTCGCCATGGCCGGGAGCGTTTTTCGTTTCAGGAGGACGACACACGCGTCCCGGGCTTCACCGCGCGGGAAGCACCGGTTGCAGCAGCGCCAGCGTCTGGGCAAGCGCGCCGCGGCCGGTCTCCACCAGCGCGCGGCCGGACTCGGACATGCGGTGACGCGCTTCAATGTCGTCCAGGAGGGCCAGCACCGTTCCGGCAACGGCATCGGTGTCCTCGCAGACGCGCAGCGCATCGGCATCGCGCAGGCGCTGGGCGATCTCGCTGAAGTTGTGCAGGTGCGGCCCGGTGACGATGGCCGAGCCGGTGGCCGCGGGCTCCAGCAGGTTGTGCCCGCCGATCGGCTGCAAGCTGCCGCCCACGAAGGCCACCTGCGCGCAGGCGTAGAAGCTCATCAGCTCGCCCAGCGTGTCGACCACGAATACCCCGTCGCCACGCGCGGGCCACCGCGCACGCGAGCGCGTCGACACCTGCCAGCCGGCAGCGCGCGCGTGCTCGGCGGCGCTGCGGAAGCGCTCGGGATGGCGCGGTGCCCACAGCATCAGCGCGTCGGGATGGCGCGCGCGGACGCGCCGGTGGATGGCAATCGCAGCCGCCTCCTCGTCCTCGTGGGTGCTGGCGGCGATCCAGACCGGGCGGTCACTCCCGGCGCTGCGCCGGAACTCCTCTACGAAGGCGTCCAGTCCCACGGGCACCAGCACGTCGTACTTCAGGTTGCCGACGTCCACGACCTGCGCGGGGTCGGCCCCCAGCCGCACGAAGCGCATCGCGTCGGCCATCGATTGCGCCGCCACCGTGCGCACGGTACGCAGCGCGCGCCCGACCAGCGGCGCGAGCACGCGATATCCGCGCAGCGACCGTTCCGACAGCCGCGCATTGAGGATGAACACCGGCACCCCACGGTCACGGCAACCGAACAGCAGGTTCGGCCACAACTCGGTTTCCATGATGAGCGCGGCATGGGGCCGGAAGTGCGCCAGGAAACGGCCGACCGCGCCGGGCATGTCGTAGGGCAGGTAGACGTGGTCGATCTCATGGCCCCACAGCGCGCGCACGCGCTCCGAGCCGGTCGGGGTGATCGTGGTCACCAGCAGCCGCAGGTCCGGCCGCCCGCGTCGCAGCGCATTGACCACCGGCACCGCGGCGTTGACCTCGCCCACTGATACCGCGTGCAGCCACAGCGTGCGCTGCGTCGCCGGCGACCGGTACCGCGCGTAGCGCTCCGACCAGCGCTGCAGGTACGCAGGCAGCCGGAAGCCACGCCAGATGAGGTGGTAGACCGTCACCGGGGCCAGCAGGTAGAGCGCGAGGGAGTACGCGATGCGCAGCAGGCGCTCGATCGGATCGGTCCGCATGGCGACAAGGATAGCGGGAGCATGGGCCCGGGACTCACGCGTCATCCACGATGCCGACCGCCCGCGCGCCCGATCCTCCCGCTCGATGGTGTCGCGCCAACAGCGCGTGCAACGCGGTCGCCCCCGACTTCGCTCCAATCTGGCTGCACTCCGGGAGGGAACCAGCGCTTCGCTAGAATTGTCGCCATGTCATCCGCGCCTGCCGATTCTCACACGCCACCGAAAGGACCCCGCCACTGGCCTACGTGGCTGGCAGTGGGCGTGATGGTCCTTGCCGGCCGGCTGCCGTGGTCGCTGCAGCGCGGGCTCGGTCGTGTGCTCGGCGCGCTCGCATACCGCCTCGTGCCGCAGCGCCGCCATGCGGCCGAGACCAACCTCGCGCTGTGCTTCCCCGACATGGATGCCCGATCACGCGAGGCCCTCGTGCGTGGGAGCTTCCGCGACCTGGGCGTCGGGCTGTTCGAGTTCGCGCGCGCCTGGTGGGGCGACGTCACGCCCATGCGCCGCACCGTCCGCATCGAGGGGCTGGAGTCGATCCAGGCCCTGCATGCCCAGGGACGGGGCGTGCTGCTGGTGTCGGGCCACTTCATGACGCTTGAGATGTGCGGCCGATTGATGTGCGACCACCTGCCGCTGGCCGGCATGTACCGCCGCTACCGCAGCCCGGTGATGGAGTGGGCCGTGCGACGGGGCCGCGCGCGCTACGCCGCGGCGATGTTCGGTAACGAGGAACTGCGCCCGGCGATGCGCCACCTCAAGCAGGGCGGCATCCTCTGGTACGCGCCCGACCAGGACATGCGCGGCAAGGACACGGTGTTCGCGCCGTTCTTCGGCGTGCCGGCCGCGACGATCACCGCCACCCACCAGTTCGCGCGGCTGACCGGCTGCGCGGTGGTGCCGTTCTTCCACCGGCGCGAGGGCGCGGACTACGTGCTGCGGCTGGGCGCCCCGCTGGAAGGCTTCCCGTCGAAGGACGCACTGGCCGACAGTACGCGCGTCAATGCCGCGATCGAGGCGATGGTGCTGGAAGCCCCCAGCCAGTACCTGTGGATCCACCGACGCTTCAAGCGGCGACCGGGGGGTGAAACGAAGCCGTATTGAGGGGCCAGGGGCTGGCGACTGGTTCGGAGCGGCGGCTAGTCCCTGACCGCTGACGGCTGCGCCAGCAGGCTGCCCGCGTAGAACGCGGCCAGCAACAGTGTCAGCCCGCCCCAGAACGTCGAGTAGAACGCCAGGTGGGTGTTCAGCGGGAACACCGTGACCGCCAGCGCCAGCATCGCCGGGCGTGCGTTCTCGCGCGAGGCGGCATCGGCGAAGCGCCACGCGCGCCACGCCATCGCCGCGCCGGCCAGCCACAGCAGCAGGCCGAATACGCCGGTTTCACTCAAGACCTCGAGCACGATCTGGTGCGCATGCAGCGCGGGGCCATCGCCCCACGCGGCCACCTCGCCAGGCTCGGGATCGCAGGCGGGAAACGCCTCGCGGAAGCCGCGTGCGCCGACGCCGTTGACCGGGTGCTCGCGCACCATGCAGGTCGCCGCGCCCCAGATGCGGGATCGGCCTGAAAGCGCCATGTCGACACCGGCCTCGTCGGCCTGCAGCACATGCGTGGTGCGCACGATGCGCTCGCGCACCTGCGGTGAGGCCGCGGTCAGCACGACCAGCGCGATCGCACCGAAAGCGAATACGCCCAGCAGCTTGCGCCACCCCAACAGGCCCCAGCCCGAAAACAGGATGACGAGGCCGTAGGTGATCCACGACGCCCGTGACCCGGCCAGCAGGATCACCAGCCCCACGGCCGCGGCGGCCACCAGCCAGCCGGTGGCGCCGAAGCGGCGCCCCGCCGCGAACAGCAGGAACGGCGACAGGCTGGCGAGCACCAGTCCGAGCTTGAGGTTGCAGGGGCCCAGGATGCCGCTGAGGCGGTCGACGCTGGCGACCTCCTCGGCCGTGCACATGCCGTGGCCGCTGATCAGCTGCTTGATCGCGTCGATCCCGAAGAACAGCGGACTGGTGCCGAGGATGGCCTGCGCCAGCGCATCGACGGTCCAGACCGCCATGATCACGGCCAGCCCGCCGAAGGTGGTGCGCCGGCCACGGTCGTTGGCCACGGCGGACGCCGCCAGCCACAGGAAGGGCAGGTAGCGCAGGTCGACGGCCGCCTCGCGCAGCGCGCGGCCCACGTCGACCGAGTCGAATGCCGACACCAGCTCCGGCAGCCAGTAGGCGAAGAACAGCACGCTGCTCAGGGCCCACGCCTGGTGGCTGAGCAGCTGCACGCCGCCGCGGAAGCGCGAGGCGATGAGCTGGTAGATCGCCACCAGTGCGCCGAGCACCAGCAGCGCCTCGGCATAGCCCGGCGCGGGCCACAGCGCGACGTGGGTCAGGATCCAGGCGGGCGCCCAGCGCCAGCCGGTGGCGACGGAGCGACCCGACGGGGCGAGGTCAGCCGCGGGGGCGGTCGAGGAGTTCGGCATAGACGGCAAGGGTAGCGTCCTGCATCGCCTGCAGGGTGTAGGGGATCGCGGGCGGCAACACGGGCGGATCGGCCAGCAATGCGATGGCCCTCGCTGCCAGCACCTCGGCGTCGAAGGCGGCCACCGCGCCCGAGGGCTGCAGTTGCCTCAGCAGTTCGCCCGCGCCGCCGTGGGCCCAGCCGAGCACGGGCCGGCCGACCGACAGCGCTTCAACGACGGTGCGGCCAAAGGCCTCGGGCTTGCGCGAGAGCTGCAGGACGAGGTCGCTGGCTGCGTAGGCGCGGGCGATCGCGTCGGTCGGCGCGGTGAACGCGACCGCGTCCGCCACGCCCAGCGCAGCGGCGTCGCGCTCAAGCTCGGCGAGGTAGGCCTCGCGTCCGCGTTCGCGCGCGCCCGGCAGCCACAGGCGTGCATCCACGCCGCGGCCCCGGACGGCGGTCAGCAGCGCCAGTGCATCGGCGTGTCCCTTCAGGCGGGTGCCGCGTCCGGGCAACAGCAGCAGCGGGCCCGTGCCGTCCAGCGCCGGATGCAGCGACGTCACCCATGCGCGCGCATCGGCATCGGGCCGCGGTGCCCGGGGGAAGTCGGCCGGGTCGATGCCGCGCGGGATGACGCGCAACCGCGCCGGGTCGGTCGCGGGGTAGTGCCGCAGCACGTAGTCGCGCACGGTGCCGGAGACGCAGATGACGCGCTCGCCACGGGTCATCACCGCGCTGTAGCGCGAGGGCGCGTTCAGCCCGTGCACGGTCGTGACCAAGCGCGGGCGCGCGGCGGCGTCCATGCCCGCGATGGCGCGCAGGCCCACCCACGCGGGCAGGCGCGAGCGCGCGTGCACCACGTCGACGCGCTCGCGCTGCAACAGCGCGCGAAGGGGTCGGATCTGGCGGAGAGTCAGCAGCGATTTGCGGCCGATGTCGAGGGTGACGTGTTCGGCGCCAATCGCTTGCAGGCGCGGCACGAGGCGGCCGCCGGCGGAGACGACGATGGCGCGATGGCCGGCTGCGACCAGCGCCTGGGCGATTTCCAGGGTCGAACGCTCGACGCCGCCCGATTCCAGCGCGGGCAGCAGCTGCACGACGGTGCGTGGCGCGCCGTCGCGTACCGGTCGGCCGGGGTCGGCGTCGGGCAGCTGGCTGGTCACGGCCGCCACCGGGTCGTGGCCGGGCTCAGTCCTCGAGCACGAAGTGCGCGCCGCAGTACGGGCACTGGCACTCGCGCTCGGCTTCGACCGGCAGGTACACCCGCGGGTGCGAGTTCCACAGCGCCATCGACGGCAGCGGGCAGCTCAGCGGCAGGTCCGCGCGGGTGACGGTGTAACGGCGCTCGGCGTTGGCCTGGGTCGGATGGTCGTGGGCGGCGGTCATGGCGGTCGTGTCTCGCGGGGGCCGCAGTCTACCAGCCGGCCCCGTGCGGCGGCCGGCTCAGGCCGGCAGGTCGAACACCAGCGCCACCGCCTGGCCGGTACCTGCGCCGGTCGACTCCAACGCCAGCTCACCGGCCTCGTCAACCAGCCCGAGCGCATCACCGGCGCCCAGCGCATACCCGTTGACCGCCAGGTCGCCGGCCACGACCTGCACCCAGTAGCGCCGCCCGGCCTGCAGCGGACGCCCGAGTGCTTCGCCCTCGTCCAGCCGTGCCTCGAACAGGCGCGCGTCCTGCCGGATCGCCAGGCTGTCGTCGTGCCCGTCGGGCGAGGCCATCAGCGTCCACGCCCCGCCGCCGTCGCTGGCCGCCCGCTGGGCGTACGCCGGCGGTGCGTTGACGCGGTCGGGTTGCAGCCAGATCTGCAGGAAGTGCACGGGCTGCTGGTCGGATGCGTTGAATTCGCTGTGTTCCACGCCGTGGCCGGCGCTCATCCACTGCAGCTCGCCCGGGCCGATGACGCCGCCCCCGCCGGTGCTGTCGCGGTGCGCCAGCCCTCCGGAGACCACGTAACTAAGGATCTCCATGTTGGCGTGGCGGTGCGGCGCGAACCCGCCACCGCCCGCCACTCGGTCCTCGTTGATCACGCGCAGCACGCCGAAGCCCATCCACGCCGGGTCGTAGTAGTGCCCGAAGGAGAACGTGTGGTGGCTGTCCAGCCAGTCGGTCCGGACATGGCCGCGCTCGGCGGCCGGGCGGTGGACGATCATCGTGGTGCGCTCCGCTTACTCGGCAGCGTCGGGCTTGGGCACCACCGCCTCGGTGGTGATGCGGATCTGCACGTCGTCGCTGACGTTGGGCGCGTACAGGCCCAGGCCGAAGTCGGTGCGCTTGACGGTGGTGGTCGCGTCGAAACCGGCCGCGGGGCGCTTGGCCATCGGCTGCTCACCGACCTTGTTGATCGTGGTGTCGAGCACGACCTCCTTGGTGATTCCGCGGATCGTCAGGTCGCCGATCACGCGCAACTTGCCCTCGCCCGCCGCCTCCACGCGTGTGCTCTTGAACGTCACCTGCGGGTGGTTGGCCGCATCGAAGAAGTCGTCGCTGCGCAGGTGCTCGTTGAACGCCGGCACGTGCGCCTCCAGGCCGCTCAGCGGCAGCGTGACTTCCACCGAGGACTGGCCGACGTTATCCGGGTCGTAGGTGATCGCACCTTCGGCATCACCGAAGTGGGCGATCGGGTTGGAGAAGCCGAAGTGGCTCCACTGCGCGGTGACGTCGGTGTGGTTGGGGTCGATCTTGTACGTCACCGGCGCGGCGGCCAGCGGTGCGGCGAAGGCGGTCAGCAGTGCGGCGGTCAGGAGCAGGCGCTTCATGTGGGATCTCCGGTGGGGTGGGACGGGATGGCGCGCGGCATCACTCGATGCGTGCGGCCTCGTCGAAGGACAGGCGCGGCGAGCGCGGGAACAGCTTGGCGGTATCGCCGTGGCCCAGGTTGATCAGGAAGTTGGACTTGATGGCGGTGCCGGCGAAGAACGCCTCGTCGACCTTGGCGTTGTTGAAGCCCGACATCGGGCCGGTGTCCAGGCCCAGCGCGCGCGCGGCCAGGATCACGTAGGCGCCCTGCAGGCTGCCGTTGCGGAACGCGGCCTCGCGGCGGCCCTCGCGCGGGCCCTCGAACCAGCTCTTGGCATCGGTGTGCGGGAACAGGTACGGCAGCTTCTCGTGGAAGTCCTCGTCATGGGCGACGATCACCGTGACCGGCGCGGCCATGGTCTTGGCACGGTTGCCCTCGTCCAGCGCCGGCTCCAGCTTCGCTTTCGCCGCGGCCGACTTCACGAACACCAGCCGCGCCGGCGTCATGTTGGCGCTGGTCGGGCCCCACTTGGCCAGGTCGTACAGCTGCCGCAGGGTGTCATCGCTGACTTCGCCGCCCAGCTCGTTGTGGGTGCGGGCGGTGCGGAAGATCTGGTCGAGCGAAGCGTCGGGCAGCGGCTTGGACATGCGGTTCTCCTGGTGCGTAGCGGTACAGCGTCGGTGCCCGGATGCGCAGGTGTGCGCGGGCAACGCCGAGGCCGGCCAGTGTAAAGTCTTGCCCGCAGCGCAACAGACGGCACCTTCGGAACGGATTGAACACACCCATGCAACAACGATCGCCCGCGACCTGGACGCTCACCGACGGCAACGCCGGCAACGTGCGCCAGACCGACGCGCTGGCGCGGGCCCTCGGCCTGGACACGCGCGCGTGGGCCCTGGAGGCGCGCGCGCCCTGGGCATGGTGGGCGCCGCGGCGGTTTCCGGGCGATGCGGGTGCGTTCGGCCCGGATTTCCAGCGCGCGATGGCGCAACCGCCGGAACTGGCCATCGGCTGCGGCCGGCGCGCGGCCCTCGCGACGCGCCTGCTCGGCGCCCGCGGCGTGCGCACGGTGCAGATCCTTGCGCCGCGCATCGCGCCGCGGCACTGGGACCTGGTGATCGCGCCCGAGCACGACGGTTTGGACGGCGCCAACGTCATCCGCACCCGGGGCAGCCTCAATCCGGTGGACGACCTGTGGCTGGCCGCGGCACGGCGCGAGTTCGCCGCGTTGGGCGAGTTCCCGCGGCCGCGCACCGCCCTGCTGCTGGGTGGACACAGCCGGCACTCCAACTTCGACAGCGCGCTGCTGGGCCAGGCCGCGGCACGCATCGGCGCGGCGGTCGCGCGCGAAGGCGGCAGCGTGCTGGCCACGGCCTCGCGCCGCACGCCGGCCACCGCGCGCACCCACCTGCGCGAGCGCTTCCTGGGCATCCCCGGCGTGGTCTGGACCGGCATCGAACCCGGCCCCAATCCCTACCCGGGACTGCTGGCGTGGGCCGACCGCATCGTGTGCACCGCCGACTCGGTCAACATGCTGTCGGAGGCCTGCGCGACCGAAGTGCCGGTGTTCGTGGCCGGCACCGAGGCGCTGCACGGCCGGCCGCGCCGCTTCCTCGACAGCCTGCTCGGCAGCGGCCGCGTGCGCCTGCTGGACGATGCGCTGGTCGACTGGCCGGTAACCCCCCTGCGCGAGACCGCGCGCGTCGCGGCTGAAGTGCAGGCGCGGCTGGCGTTGTAGACGGCAGGGAAGGCGGCATCGGAAGCGGGGGATACGGGCCCCGCCGCGCGCCTGGAACACGGAGCCCGGGCGCCCAGGACGAAAGCAGGCAGGACGCGCGTTGCCGCCCCCCGGTCATGGCCTAGTCGCCGCGCAGCCCTGCCGGGAAATCCAGCTCGTGGTTTCGCGCGACCTCGCGAATCGCCGCGCGCGCGGCCTCGATGCCGTCGTCCAACGGCACGCGTCGCGAGCGGCGGTCGAGCGTGCATTCCAGCCCGCGCGCTAGCAACGTGGCATGCGCGTCGCGCAACCGGTCGGCGTCGGCCGCCTCGACCACGCCTTCGGACTCCACGGCTTCGATCAGCACGGGCGTCGCGCGCGGGGACAGCAGTGCCGGCCGCGCCGCGGCATGGCCCAGCACGAGCGCCTGCAGCAGGAACTCCAGGTCCACCAGCCCGCCCTCGCCCTGCTTCAGGTCGAAGCCGTCCGGGCCGCTGCGGTCGAGTTCGCCGCGCATGCGCGCGCGCATCTGCAGGATGTCCGCGTGCAACGCTGCGGCGTCGCGTGGCCGCGCCAGGGTCTCACCGCGCACGCGCTCGAAGGCCTTGCACAGGTCCGCATCGCCACCCACGCAGCGCGCGCGCACCAGCGCCTGGTGCTCCCATGTCCACGCACGATGGGCCTGGTAATCGGCGTAGCTGGACAGGCTGGACACCAGCAGCCCACCGGCGCCGTCGGGCCGCAGGCGCACGTCGACTTCGAACAGGTGGCCGGCCCCGGTCGGCGTGTCCAGCAGCGCGACGATCTTCTGCGCCAGCCGCACGAACCAGCGCGACGCGTCCAGCGGACGTGCGCCATCGGACATCGCCTCGGCGGGCGCGTCATACAGGAACACGAGGTCGAGGTCCGAGCCGAACCCCAGTTCCTCCCCACCCAGGCTGCCGTAGCCGATCACCGCGAAGCGCGCGCCCGGCACGCGGCCGTGGCGCGTGGCGATCTCGCGTTCGGCCAGCGCCAGTACGCGCCGCACCACGCCGTCGGCCAGCCAGGCCAGCTGCCGCGCGCTGTCGGCCGCGCCCTGCCGGCCGTCGCGCAGCGCCATCGCGATGCGGAATCCCAGCGCCTGGCGCAGCTCGTTCAAGGCCTGCAACGTGGCTTCGGTGTCGGTGCCGAACGCGTTGTCCGGGTCGACGCCCGCGCACAGCTCGAGCAGTTCCGTGCGATCGGGCAGCGGGCCGGAGACGCGCACGTCGAGCAGCTCGTCCAGCAACAGCGGGTAGGCGGCCAGGCGCTCGGCGAGCAGCGCGCTGTGCTCGACCACGTCCACCAGCCGCGCCAGCGCCGTGGGCTCCTCGTCCAGCAACGCCAGGTAGGCGCTGCGGCGCAGGATGTTGTGCAGCATCGCCAGCAGTCGGCGCAACGCCAGCATCGGTTCGCCCGACGATGCGGCACCGTGCAGCAGCGCCGGCAACACGCGGTCCAGGCGCGCGCGCGTGGCGTCGGACAGGCCCGCCACGCTCGGACGCCGGGCGAAGTCGCGCAGGACGGCGTCGGCCGACTCGGCATCCTCGAACCCCGCCTCGCCCAGCACGTCGCCGTTGCCGGCCTCGGGTAACGCACGCCAGTACGCGGCCAACGCATCGGGGGCGTCGTGCTTGCGGCGAGGTGCCAGCAACGCGGCGAACTCCTCCGCCACCACCGCGCGCTGCGCGTCCAGCGCGGCCAGCAGCGCCGGCCAGTCCTCGTACCCCAGCCCGCGTGCGATCCGCTCGCGGTCCAGCGGATCCTGCGGCAGGGCATGCACCTGCGCGTCGCGCAACATCTGCAGCCGGTTTTCGAGGCGGCGCAGGAAGCCGTACGCGGCGCGGAGCGCCTCGCCGGCCGTGGGCTCGATCTGGTTGGCCTCCACCAGCGCATCCAGCGCAGCCATCGACTGGCGCCCCCGCAGTTCGGGTTCGCGGCCGCCTCGGATCAGCTGCAGCGCCTGCACGAGGAACTCGATCTCGCGGATGCCACCGGGCCCGCGCTTGATGTCGTCGGCCAGTTCCTTGCGCGCGACTTCCGCGGCGATCGAGGCCTTCATCGCGCGCAGGCCGTCGAGCGCGCCGAAATCCAGGTAGCGCCGGTAGACGAACGGACGCAGCGACTCCAGGAACCGCTCACCGGCCTCGATATCGCCCGCCACCGGCCGGGCCTTCTGCCACGCATAGCGCTCCCAGTCGCGGCCCTCGTGCTGGAAGTACTGCTCCAACGCCGGGAACGACCACGCCACGCGTCCGGCACTGCCATAGGGCCGCAGCCGCAGGTCGACGCGGTGGCAGAAGCCGTCGGCGGTGACCTCGTCCAGCATCCGCCCCAGCTGCTGCGCCAGACGGGTGAAGTAGCCCTCCGCGTCCAGCGGCCGCGGTCCATCGGACATGCCGCCCGCCTCGTAGCCATGGACCAGGTCGATGTCGGAACTGAAGTTCAGCGCTTCGCCACCGAGTTTGCCCAGCCCGAACACCACCAGACGTTGCATGCGGCCGACGGCATCGCGCACCGCGCCGTGGCGCTGCGCGAAGTCGGCTTCCAGCGCGTCCAGCGCCAGTTGCAGGCAGCGGTCGGCCAGGCGCGTGCTGCCGGCCAGCGTGTCTTCGACCGTGTCCAGGCCCAGCACGTCGCGCCACACCAGCCTCGTGGACTCGGCGACACGGTAGCCCCGCAGCTGCGCCATCCACCGGTCGCGCTCCCCCGCATGCAGGACCGGTGAGGCAATCGGCGCACTGGAGTCGTCAAGGAAGGTCGCCAGCAACGACGGCTGCCGCACCAGCGTGTCGATGGCGAAGTCGCTGGCGACCGCGACGCGCGCGAGCTGGGGGGTGTATTCGTTCGCGTCGGCGTCGGGCGGGAACGCGCCCGCGGCACGCAGTCGTTCCATCGCGCGGGCGGTGAGGTCATCGAGCGCTTTCTGCATCCGACGATGATGGCATGGGCCAGACGGCAGAACGCCCGCCACCGGGGCGGGCGTCTGCACGGGCCGGGGGCGATCCTTCGCCGCCGGCCGTTCCGGAGTCGATACCGGTTACAGCGACTGGTCGGCGTTGACGCGGCCGCGGCCGAAGTACTCGTCCGTTCCGCGCTCGCCGATATCGTCGGCACCGCGACGCAGTGCTTCCTCGACCTGGCTGGGCGCCATCTCGCCGCCGGCCGCGCCGATCAGCAGGGCCGCCACGCCTGCGACATGGGGAGCCGCCATGCTGGTGCCGCCGGCCCATGCCCAACCGTTGTTGGAGGTGCTGAAGACGTAGTCGAACACGTAGCAGGGGACGGCGACGCCGGCCACCACGCAGCCTTCGTTGGTCGGATACATGTCATCGCCGCCCGGCGCGGCCAAATGAACGATCCGCCGCCCGTAGCTGGTGTAGGTCGTGGCGATGTCCAGGTCCGTCGTCGGGTCCAGGGCCCAGCCGATCGGCGCCGTGGCAGACACGGCCAGCACGCCGTAGACCTGAGCCGGGAAGCCCATGAGGCGGCTGCCGTCGGGCGCGGTGGCGGTGTCGTAATTGATGGCGTCGTTGCCGGCGGATGCGATGACCGTCGCGTTCTGGCTGCGCGCGTATTGGACGGCACGCGTGACCGCATGGACCAGTTCGTTGGTGTCCTGGTTCAGCGGCAGGCCGCCCCGCACGCCCAGGCTCATGTTGATGACGTCGGCGCCGGCATCGGCGGCGTAGGTGATGCCGCTGATGATGCTGTCGAAGCTGCCGCTGCCCGTAAATGCCGACAGCACTTTTACGGAGAAGTAGTCCGCGTCGGGTGCGACACCGATCGTGCCGAACGCGTTATCGGCGGCCGCGACGGTGCCGGCGACATGGGTGCCGTGGTTGAAGCCACCCGGAAGCGTGCACACCGCCTCACCCGGAACGAAGGATGCGTTCAGCCCGGCCAGGTTGTTGGGGACCATGTCGGGATGGTCGCAATCCAGGCCCGAGTCCAGGATCGCCACCGTGGCACCTGCGCCGCGAAAGCCCCGGTTCCAGGCCTCGACGGCGTCGATGGCGTCATGGCCCCACTGCAGGTCGAAGTAGAAGTCGTCGTCACCGCTGGTGGGCGGATTGGAGGCGGTCTCCTGGAAGTCCCGGCTGATGGCTTCGGGAATATCGAACTGCAGCGAGATGTCCTTCACCGCCGAACGGATGCCCGGCACGCGCGCGGCGCGGCTGCCGAACCCGTCGTCGGCCTCCACGATCGCCACGCCGATCTGCGGGAAGCGCCGCAGCACCTGGCCACCGTTGGCTTCCATCTTCTGTGCCAGCGCCTGGTCGAACGCCAGTGCCTTGGCCTGGACCACGTAGGTGGCCGCCTGCGCACCGCCGGCCACCAACGCGGCCGCAATGCCTGTTGCGAGGACTAGAACCTTCATTGCTCTCTCTCCGGATAACGTGCGCGACTCGCGTCGCGGTTATCTCCCCCGGAGGCCGACATTAGCGGTCCGGCGCGGGACCGCAAGGCACGTAGTCAACGCCCGAAACCGGCCACGGCCGATACCCGCGCGGGATTTGCCGACGGCGGCGCAGACGTTCGCAACCCCTTCCCGCATCCGCAACGAAACGGGGCCGCCTTGCGGCGGCCCCGTTGGCCTGCAACAGCCTGGGTCAGGTCCTCAGAACCCTACGGCCCGGGCCGCGTTCACGCGGCCCTGTCCAGCGGCATCGTCCTTGCCCGGCTTGCCGACATCGTCCGCCGACCGACGCAGGATCGACTCGACCTGCGAGGCCTTGATGCCCGGGTGCTTGCCGTAGACCAGCGCGGCCACGCCCGAGACGTGCGGCGCGGCCATGCTGGTGCCGGCATTCCAGCCGTAGAAGCTGGACCCGTTGCTGGCCTGCACGGTGCTGAAGACCAGGTCGAACACCCAGCACGCCTGCACGACGGGTCCGACCTGGCACGCTTCGTTGCCCGCGTAGCGGCTGTCGCCACCGGGTGCGCCGAAGTGGATCGCCGACTGGCCGTAGTTGCTGTAGCTGGCCTGCAGGTCCAGGTTGGTTTCCGGATCCAGCGCCCAGCCTTCGGGT
>MIDV01000034.1:0-158 GCA_001830245.1 Lysobacterales bacterium RIFOXYA1_FULL_69_10
CGATTTGGAAAAGCTGGCCGTGCGGTTCATCAGCGCGGCGATCTCGTCATGGGTGTAGCCCTCGGCGTGGTACAGCCACAGCACGCTCCGGGTGGTGTCGGGCAGCGCCTCCAACGCGCGCTGCAGCTGGGCGGCATCGGCGGCGGCGGGCGGCGGCG
>MIDV01000034.1:182-24988 GCA_001830245.1 Lysobacterales bacterium RIFOXYA1_FULL_69_10
CGTCCTCCAGCGCGACATCCCGGCCGTGCTTGCGGCGCGCACGCAGGCGCATCAGCGACTCGTTGACCGCGATCTGCCGCAGCCACCCCCAGAACGGCGCCTGGCCCGCGCCATTGCCGCCGCGGAAATCACCGATCCGGTTGAACGCCTTGAGCATGGTGTCCTGCAGCACATCGGCCGCCTCCTCGCGTGCGCCGCCCTGGCTGCCCAGCATCCGCAGCGCCAGGTTGAACACCGGGCGCTCGAAACGCCGGTAGAGCTGTTCGAACGCACCGCGCTCGCCGGCCCGCACGCGGGCAAGCAGGGTGTCGGGCACGTCGATGGCGAAGCTTGAAGTGGGCGGCATCTTGATCGTCCAGATGCGGGCGGGCGGGAAACCGTCGCAGCCACCCGGCCAGCCTATACTCCGGCGATCAACCGGGGAGGGTTACTCAATGGAAATGGGGTCGGTTCTGGCACTGGTACTGCTGTTCGCGGGCATCGTGCTGCTGTTCAAGACGGTGCGCGTGGTTCCGCAGGGCTACGAGTGGACGGTCGAGCGGTTCGGCAAGTACACCCACACGATGCAGCCGGGCCTGCACTTCCTGGTGCCGGTGATCTACGGCGTGGGCCGCAAGATCAATGTCATGGAACAGGTGCTGGACGTGCCCAGCCAGGACGTCATCACCAAGGACAACGCGGTGGTGAAGGTGGATGGCGTGGTGTTCTTCCACGTGCTGGACGCGGCCAAGGCCGCCTACGAGGTCCACAACCTGGAGCTGGCGACGATCGCGCTGGTCCAGACCAACATCCGAACCGTGATCGGCTCGATGGACCTGGACGAATCGCTGTCCAACCGCGAGGCGATCAACGCGCAGCTGCTGGGCGTGGTCGACCAGGCCACCAACCCGTGGGGCATCAAGGTCAACCGCATCGAGATCCGCGACATCCAGCCGCCGCGTGACCTGGTGGATTCGATGGCGCGCCAGATGAAGGCCGAGCGCGACCGCCGCGCCGTGATCCTGGAGGCCGAGGGCCACCGCCAGTCTGAGATCCTGCGCGCCGAGGGCGAGAAGCAGGCGGCCATCCTGGAAGCCGAGGGCGAGAAAGAGGCCGCCTACCGCGAGGCCGAGGCCCGCGAGCGCCTCGCCGAAGCCGAGGCCAACGCGACGCGGATGGTGTCGGACGCGATCTCGGCCGGCAACGTGCAGGCAATCAACTACTTCGTCGCGCAGAAGTACATCGAGGCATTCAAGGCGCTGGCCGAGGCGCCGAACCAGAAGTTCGTGATGATGCCGATGGAGTCGGCCGGCGTGATCGGCTCGCTCGGTGGCATTGCCGAGTTGGCCAAACAGGCGCTGGACCTGCCGTCGGGTGGCAATGCGCCGCGCCCGCCCGCGCAACCGCCGCGCATGGGGGGCTGAGCCATGCAGTGGGACTGGCAGGCGGTGACGTGGGGGGCAGTGGCGCTGCTGCTGTTCGCGGCCGAGGCGCTGGCACCCGGCGCGTTCATGCTGTGGCTGGGCATCGCCGCGGCCGCGGTGTTCGTGATGGTGCTGGCGATGCCGGGGCTGTCGGTGCTGGTGCAGATCACCGCGTTCGTGATCCTGAGCTTCGTCTCCATCCAGGTCTACCGCACCTGGTTCCGTGGCCGTGGGCATGAGCGCCAGAGCGACCGTCCCGACCTCAACCGGCGCGGCCAGCAACTGGTCGGCTGGGTGGGGCCGCTGGAGCGCGCGATCGTCGACGGCCGCGGCCGGGTCAAGATCGGCGATGCCTTCTATGACGTGGCCGGCCCGGACATGCCGGTGGGCACGGTGGTGCGGGTGGTCTTCATCGACGGCATGACATTGCGGGTGGAACCGGCGCACGGCTGACCCGTGCACCCCGGGGTGTCGGGTCGGGCAATCGACCATGCGCACCCGTAGCGTCGAACGCCCGCCGCGCCATCTGGGATAATCGCCGGCCCCACGCATCCAAGGCCGGCCGATGACCCGCAAGACCATCCTCAACGACAGCCACCGCGCGCTCGGCGCCAAGATGGTCGACTTCGGCGGCTGGGACATGCCGATCCACTACGGGTCGCAGATCGAGGAGCACCACCAGGTGCGCCGCGACGCCGGCATGTTCGACGTCAGCCACATGACCGTGGTCGACCTGAAGGGCGCGCGCGTCCGCGAGTTCCTCCGCCACCTGCTGGCCAACTCGGTCGACAAGCTCAAGAAGCCGGGCAAGGCGCTGTATACCTGCATGCTCAACGAGCGCGGCGGGGTCATCGACGACCTGATCGTCTACTTCATGGACGAGGCGTTCTTCCGCCTGGTGGTCAACGCCGCCACGCGCGAGAAGGACCTGGCGTGGATCACCGGGCAGGCGAAGGCGTTCGACGTCACCGCCACCGAGCGCCCCGACTTCGGCATGGTCGCGGTTCAAGGCCCGGCGGCGCGCGAGAAGGTTATTGGCCTGCTACGCGAGGGCGACCGCGAGCGCATCGGCAAGCTTGGAAAGTTCGTGGCCGCCGAGGCGAAGCTCGACGACGGCACCGACCTGTTCATCGCCCGCACCGGTTACACCGGCGAGGACGGGTTCGAGATCGTCGTGGCCGAGGACAGGACCGTTGCGCTCTGGGACGCGCTGCTGGGCGCGGGCGTGAAGCCGGCGGGCCTGGGCGCGCGCGACACGCTGCGCCTGGAAGCCGGCATGAACCTCTACGGCCAGGACATGGACGACACCGTGTCGCCGTACGAAGCGGCGCTGGCCTGGACCGTGGCGCTGGAAGAGGGTCGCGACTTCATCGGCCGCGACGTGCTGGAGCAACAGAAGGCCAGCGGCGCGCCGCGCCAGATGGTCGCGCTGGTGATGGACGAGAAGGGCGTGCTGCGCCACGGGCAGAAGGTGCTGACCCCGCACGGCGAGGGCGAGATCCTGTCGGGCACGTTCTCGCCCACCTTGTCCAAGGCGATTGCCTTCGCCCGCGTGCCGGCCGGCGACCTGCCGCCGGGCAGCGACGGCGTGCGCGTCGACATCCGCGGCCGCGAAGTGCCGGTGCGCGTGGTGCGGTTCCCGTTCGTCCGCGACGGCCAGCCACAGGAAGGCGTGCTGGCCTGACCCACCCTCGCGCCCGTTACACTTGCCGCCACCTTTCCCACAGACCCGCACAGCACGGAGCAGCCCCATGAGTGAGATCCCCGGCGACCTGAAGTTCATGAAGTCCCACGAGTGGGCTCGCGTCGAAGGCGACGGCAAGGTGACCGTCGGCATTTCCGACCACGCCCAGGGCCTGCTCGGCGACCTCGTGTACGTGGAGCTGCCGAACGTCGGCGACCGCGTCGAGGCGGGCAACGCCTGCGCGGTGGTGGAGTCGGTCAAGGCCGCCTCGGACGTGTACGCACCGGTCAGCGGCACGGTCACCGAGGTCAACGCCGCACTCGCCGACAAGCCCGAGACCATCAACGAGGACGCCTACGGCGAGGGCTGGTTGTTCACCCTGGCCATCGATGAGCCCGACCAGCTCAAGGAACTGCTCGGTCCGGACGACTACGCCGAGTTGCTCGAGGAAGACGACCACTGAGCTCGCGCTTCCGATTTCGATCCCCGATCGGCCGCCCTGTGCGGCCGGTTTTTTTTTGGGGCCACGGTCGATGCGTTTCCGGTGCGTGGCGCGTGCGATCCGACACGCGTAACGCCGGCAGTCGACCGTGTCGGAAGCGTTTTGCTGCTGCCGTTGTCCGCGCAATTTCCGCGCAAAAGCGCTTGTGCGCCGCGAAAACCGGGGCGCGCTGCGACATCGTCGCGTCCGGCGCGGGGTATCCCGATGGGCGACTTGGCCATGGATGGGGTGGCTAAAAAATAACCAAGCGATAATGTGGTGAATTATTGTCCATTGCGCTGCGGGCATTGAAAACAAAGGCCTGCAGCGCCCTTGCGCGTTACATCGTGTCAACGCAATGCGTAATGCAGGACGCGTGCGCGTCGCGGCGGGAACACCGCTGCCCTGAGAGTCCCGGACGGGCGCTGGAAGAAAGTCGCCATTGCTTGTTGACACCCAGAAAAGCCGTGATTAGGTTTCGCGCAGCAGACGGATCCCGCGGAAGCGAGTGATACAAGACAACGCGACAACGCGCGGTACGAAATCGAACTCCGCCCGGACATTCAAAACGGTGGACGTGGGCGTTCTGCCCCCTTCGAAAAAGTCCGCCAGCGTCCGGAATGTCGCGACGGCATCGACGTCCACCGTTCTGCACGATCTCCAATTCCAGACCCGGGTCGCCCATGAGGCGTTCCGGGTTTTTGTTTGCCGCACCGCCCGCAGGGCGAGTGCCGCCACGCCGCGTGCGGCGTGGACACGATCCGCTCCGGCGCACCTTTATGCGCCGGCGGTTGGCTGCGGGCTTGCCCGCGGCAATGGTTGTACTGGGCCGTACACCCCGATAGACCACTGACGAGGAGCCATCCCATGGCCATGAAGAAAGCTGCGAAGAAGAAACCCGCCGCCAAGAAGGCGACGAAGAAGGCCGGTGCCAAGAAGGTTGCGAAGAAGTCCGCAGCCAAGAAGGCGACCGCCAAGAAGGTCACCGCCAAGAAGTCCGTGAAGAAGGCCGCCAAGAAGGTTGCAAAGCGTCCGGCCAAGAAGACGGCAAAGAAGGCGGTGAAGAAGACCACCCGCAAGACCGCCGCCAAGAAGGCGACTAAGAAGTCCGCTGCCAAGAAGACGGTGAAGAAGGCCGCCAAGAAGACCGCCAAGCGTCCGGCCAAGAAGGCCGCCGCCAAGAAGACGGTTAAGAAGGCTTCCGCCAAGAAGACCGCCAAGAAGACCGCCAAGCGCCCGGCAAAGAAGGCCGCCGCCAAGAAGACGGTGAAGAAGGCCGCTGCCAAGAAGCCGGCCCGCAAGGCCGCCAAGCGTCCGTCCAAGAAGGCGGCGCCGACCGCGATGCCGGCCACCCCGGCACCGATGATCTAAGCAAGACCCGATAACGGAACTGCTGTCATCCAGCCCCCTTCCCGCAGCCCAGGCGGGGAGGGGGTTTTTTATGTGCGGATCGATATCGCCGGTCTACGAACGCCGACTGTCGGCAGCCACCACCGAAGGCCAGCGCTGCGAAGAAGCGGCGTCAGGGGATTGGATTGACCGCAGCGTGCGCTGGCAACAGCGCAGCCGTTGAAGCGAAGCAATCCGAGCCTGTGACGAGAGCCCGTCTTCCCGGTTCGCTCCGAGCGGACAGGAGGGCACCGCGGTGAACACGTTCGTACGCTGATGCGCCCCCCCGACTTGGGCGGCGGCCGCTCGCCCCGGCCGAGCGGTCGCGATATCACCTACGCAGGGCGCTTCCTACTCCGGCGAAGCGGTCGCGCGGCTGGCGTTGCTGCCCGGATTTTCGCCGGGGCCGGTGTCGTAGTTGGACTGCACGTACAGCGTGGCTTCGTCGAAGTCGACGTCCAGCCACCGGTCGCCCGACGGCACGCCGATCGCCTTGTCGAGGATGGTCGGCAGCAGGCCGGCGGGGACCGCGCTCTCGCCGTTCCACAGAACGGCTACGCCGAAGTCGCGCTCGGGCAGCATCGCGATCGCGCCGCGATACCCCTGCACCGCGCCGCCGTGGTAGACCAGCTGGTGGCCGGAATAGTTGTAGACGCGCCAACCCAGGCCATACCCGGCGCTGCTCAGGCGTTCGCGGCGCCACGCGGCACTGCGCATCTCACCCGGGGTCTGCACCAGCGGCGAATGCAGCGTGGCCAGCAACGGTGCCGGCAACACGTCCGGGCGGTAGCCGGTCTGCGCGATTAACCACTGCGCCATGTCGCTGGCACTGGCATTGACGCCGGCAGCCGGTGCGACTTCGTAGTACGTGGGCTTGGGCGTCACCGACACCCAGCCGCCGCGGGTGCGGACATGCGGGCGTGCCCACCGCGGGCTGGCCTGGATGCCCTCCAGGCCGAGGCTCGCATCGTTCATACCCAGCGGCTTGAAGAGGCGGCGCTGCACCGCCTGCGAATAGAACGTGCCGGTGGCAGCGAACGCGACGTCGCCGATCAGGCTGAAGGCGATGTTCTGGTAGCCGTAGCACGTGCCCGGCTGGCAGCTCAGCGGCGCATTGGCCAGGCGACGGGTCAGGGTGCGGTAGTCGACGTACTGCTCGAGGTCGCGGTCCAGGCTGTGGTGGCGCAGGCCGACGCGGTGGCTGAGCACGTCGGCAACGGTGATGCGGTCGGCCGCGGACGGGTCGCGCAGGCGGAAGTCGGGCAGGTACTGCGTGAGCTTGCTGTCCCAGCGGATGGAGCCGTCGTTGACCAGCAGGCCGGCCAGCGTGCCGGCGAAGCCCTTGGACAGCGACGCCAACCGGAACACGGTATGGGCATCGACAGGCTCGGCCGCCTGCACGTCGGTGATGCCGTAGCCGCGCGCGGACAGCACGCGACCGTTGTAGACGATCGCCATCGCCAGGCCCGGCACACGCTGGTCGGAGACCAGCTGCTGGGCTGCCGCTTCGAAGAAGCGCGGGTCGAAGTCTTCGGCCAGCGGGATTTCGGGTTGCCTGACGGGTGCCGGCGGCGCGGCCGGTGCGGCGTCGAGCGACGTGGCGGTTACGGTCGCGACCGTCGACGCATCGGCACCGGCGCCGGGTGTCTGCGCGGTGGATCCGAGGGTCAGGGTCAGGAGCAGAATCGTCGCGCCAACACGCCAGTACGCGCGTTGCCGACGGGTCGCGTCGTCTTTCATGGGCTGCAAGGCCTGCGTATGCTGGACTCGCGATCGATCATAACGCCGAATTTCAGGGGATAGGGGAGCAATCATGTTCAGCTTCATGATTTTGCTGGCATTCGTCGCGCTGGTCGTGGCGTGGCTGGTGGCGCTGTACAACGGGCTGGTACGGGCACGCAACGCGTACCGCAACGCCTTCGCCCAGATCGACGTGCAACTGCAGCGCCGGTTCGACCTGATCCCCAACCTGGTGGAAACCGCCAAGGCCTACCTGAGCCACGAGCGCGAAACGCTGGAGGCCGTGATTGCCGCACGCAGCACCGCCCAGGCGGGGCTGGCGGCGGCCAAGGCCAGCCCGGGCGACCCGGCGGCGATGGCCGAGCTGTCCCGCTCGCAAGGCGCGCTCGACGGCATGCTCGGTCGCCTGATGGCGGTGGTGGAGGCCTATCCGGACCTCAAGGCCAACCAGAACATGATGCAGCTGTCGGAAGAGCTGACCAGCACCGAGAACCGCGTGGCGTTCGCGCGGCAGGCCTATAACGATTCGGTCATGGCCTACAACAACAAGCGCGAAGTGTTTCCGTCCAGGCTGGTCGCCGGCAACTTCGGCTTCAAGCCGGCGGCGCTGCTGGACATCCCGGCCGACCGCGCGCAGGTGCGCGAGGCGCCGAAGGTCCAGTTCTGACCCGGGCGGCGTGACGCGTCGCGCGGCGGTGGGGGCCCGTCGATGAACTTCTTCGAACACCAGGCACAAGCGCGCCGGGATTCCACGCGTCTGGTGGTGCTGTTCGCGCTGGCGGTGCTGGGCATCGTGCTGGCGGTCAACCTCGTCGTGGCGCTGGTGGCCGGACCGCGTCCCGGCGTGCTGGCGGCGGCCAGCATCGGCACGTTGCTGGTGATCGGGCTGGGATCGCTCTACCGGATGGCATCGTTGCGCGGCGGTGGCGACGCGGTGGCGCTGCAGCAGGGCGGGGTGCCGGTGGCGATGGACGCGACCGATGCCAACGCGCGCCGCCTGCTGAATGTCGTCGAGGAAGTCGCGATCGCCTCGGGCGTGCCGGTGCCGCGGGTGTACGTGCTCGAACACGAAGCGGGCATCAACGCGTTCGCCGCGGGTTACTCGCCGTCCGATGCGGTCATCGCGGTGACCCGCGGCGCGCTGGACCGACTGAACCGCGACGAGCTGCAGGGCGTGGTCGCGCACGAGTTCAGCCACATCCTCAATGGCGACATGCGGCTCAACATCCGCCTGATGGGCGTGCTGTTCGGGATCCTCATGCTGGGCGTGGTCGGCCGCAAGGTGCTGGTCCACGGAGGGCTCGGGTCACGCCGCACCAGCGCCGGGTTGCCGATCCTGGCCGGCGCGGTGGTCGCAATGCTGATCGGGTACATCGGGCTGTTCTTCGGTCGCCTGATCAAGGCCGGCGTCAGCCGCAGCCGCGAGCGGCTGGCCGACGCGTCGGCCGTGCAGTTCACCCGGCAGACGTCGGGCCTCGCCGGCGCGCTCAAGAAGATCGGCGGTCTGCACGACGGTGCGCGCCTGTCGGACGCCGGCCAGGCCGAGGAGGTCAGCCACATGCTGTTCGGCGATGGCGTCGGCTACGCGGGCCGCACGCTGGGGCGATGGTTCGCCACGCATCCCGACCTGGTGGAGCGCATCCGTGCGCTGGAACCCGGGTTCAATACCGATGAGCTGGACCGGCTGCAACGGCAATGGATGATCACGCCGCCGCAGGGCATGGACGAGGACCTGCGAATGGGCCTGGCGGCGCCGACGCACGGGCCGCTGCCTCCGGCGGGCAGCGAACGCAGCCTGACGCCGCCCATGGTGGTGGCGCAGGTCGCCCACCCGGGTGCCGACGACTACCGACGCGCCGACGCGATCGCCGCCGGCATCCCCGAGGTGTTGCGCCGCATGGCCGCCCAGCGCGAGGGCGTGGTGCCGCTGGTGCTCGGCCTGTTGCTCGACGGTGCATCGGACGTCGGCCGGCTCCAGCGCACCGAAATTGCCGCACGCCTGGGTGATGCCGTCGCGGATGCGGTGGAGCGGACGCATCGCCGACACCTCGCCACGTTGCACCCTGCACTGCGCCTCCCCCTCGCGGCGCTGGCGTTCCCGGTGCTCCGGCTGCGACCGCGCCCGGAGCTGGAGCGCTTCATGGACACCGTGCACGCGATGACCTTCGCCGATGGCCGGGTGTCGCTGTTCGAGTACTGCCTGGGCCGGCTGTTGACCGTGCAGGTGCGCGAGTCGCTCGACCCGTCGCGGCACGCGCGAATGGGGCGGACCAAACCGCAGGCGGTGCAGCGCGAGATCGCCCTGCTGCTCGCGGTCGTCGCGCACGCTGGCCATGCGGAGATGGCGAGCGGCCGGCGCGCCTACCTGGCGGCGGTGCACCACATGCTGCCCGACGCGCGCATCGCCTATGCGCCGCCCGCGGCCGGCGTCACTGCACTGGATGGGGCCTGGGACGCGCTGGACCGCCTCGACCCGCTGGCCAAGCAGCACCTCGTGGAAGCGGTGACGCTGGCGACGTTGCACGACGGTCGCGTCAGCCTGGCCGAGGCGGAACTGCTCAGGACGGTGTGCGGCGTGCTGCATTGCCCGCTGCCGCCGACCCTGGAAAACGTCTGAGGCCTACGACTGGGGCGTGACGCCGCGGATGAGGTCCGACGCGCGTTCGGCGATCATCACCGTGGGCGCGTGGGTATTGCCGCCGATCAGGGTCGGCATCACCGACGCGTCGACCACGCGCAGCCCCTCGACACCGCGCACGCGCAACTGCGGGTCGACCACCGAGTCCGTATCCGAACCCATGCGGCAGGTGCCGACCGGGTGGTACACGGTGTCGGCCTTGGCACGGATGAAGTCGACCAGCTCGGCATCGGTGAGTCCGTCGCGCGCCGGGAAGATCGGTGCGCCCCGCACGGCGTCGAAGGCGCGCTGTGCCAGCACGTCGCGCGAGACCTTGGCGCACTCCACCATCATGCGCAGGTCGAAACCGTCGGGGTCACCCAGGTAGTTCGCCTCGATGCGCGGCTTGTCGGCCGCGCGTGCGCTGGCCAGCGTGATGCGGCCGCGGCTGCGAGGGCGCAGCGCGCAGGCATGCACGGTGTAGCCGTCCCCGGGCAGGCGGTGGCGGCCGTGGTCGTCGAGCATGGCCGGGACGAAGTGGAGCTGGATGTCCGGGCGCGCGTCCGGCGCCAGCGGCGAGCGCACGAACGCGCCGGCCTCGGCGATGTTGCTGGTGCCCGGGCCGCGACGCCCGCGCAGGTAGTAGTCGAATGCCACGGGCAGGTCGCCCACGCGGTCGTAGGTGAGCCGCTGCGTGGAATGCCGCAGGGTGCAGATGTCGAGGTGGTCCTGCAGGTTCGCGCCGACCTGGTCGATATCCGTCACGACCTCGATGCCGTGCCGCCGCAGCATCGCCGCCGGCCCGATCCCCGACAGCATCAGCAACTGCGGCGAGTTGATGGCGCCTCCGCAAAGCAGCACCTCGCGCGCGGCCGGCTGGTGGAAGGCACGGCCGCCGGCGGTATAGACGACCCCGTCCGCACGCGGCGTGCCCCCTGATCGACTGAAGGTGATGCGCGATACATGCGCGCCGGTGACCACCTGCAGGTTCTCGCGCCGGCGCGCCGGCTTGAGGTAGGCCGATGCCGAGGACCAGCGCACGCCGTCCTTCTGCGTAACCTGGTAGAGGCCGAAACCGGCTTGCGACGGGCCATTGAAGTCTTCGTTGGCGTGGAAACCGGCCTGCGTCCCGGCCTCGATGAACATTTCCGACAACGGGTTGACGTGGCGCAGGTCAGAGACGTGCATCGGGCCGTCGCCGCCGTGCAGCGCGTCGGCTCCGCGCGCGTTGCATTCGGCCCGGCGGAAGTAGGGCAGCACGCTCGACCAGTCCCATTCGTCCGCGCCCGCAGTCGCCCAGCCGTCGTAATCGGCGGGCACCCCACGCACGTAGCACATGGCGTTGATCGAACTCGACCCGCCCAGCACCTTGCCGCGCGGCCACCACAGCACGCGGCCGTCGAGGTTCGGCTCCGGCGCCGTGTGGTAGTCCCAGTTCACCGACTTGAGGTTCACCAGCTTGGCGATGCCGGCCGGCATGTGGATGTAGGGGTGCCAGTCGCGCGGGCCGGCCTCGAGCAGCAGTACGCGCACGTCGGCGTCCTGCGACAACCGGTTGGCCAGTACGCAGCCGGCCGAGCCGGCGCCGATGATGATGTAGTCGAACACGTCGCCCGTCCCCGGCGCCCGGAATCGGGCGCACCCGGCGAGGCTAGTCCAATCCGTCGTGCTGGCGATAGCGGGGCTCCAGCGGCGTCGCGGTGGTGGCGGGGTCATCGCCATTGGGCTACCGTGCCGGCCGTCCCGCCGCCCTCGAGCCCGCGCCCATGTCCCACGGCGATGCCGTGTCGCAACCGCTTCCCCGGCCCGGCCGGGTGGGGCCGGACGAGTGGCGCGCGGTCGCAGTGTCGTTCGCCTATTTCTTCTGCGTGCTGGCGGCCTACTACGTGGTGCGGCCGGTGCGCGACCAGCTGTCGGCGGCGGTGGGGTCCACCCAGTTGCCGTGGTTCTACGCCGCGACGTTCCTGGCGACACTCGCGTTGACGCCGGTGTTCGGCGCGCTGGTCGCCCGCTACCCCAGGCGCGTGGTCGTGCCGGTGGTGCATGCCTTCTTCATCGCCTGCCTGCTGGCCTTCGTGCCGTTGTTCACCCACCAGGGGCTGCTCGGTCCGCGTGCGTTGGGGACGGTGTTCTTCGTATGGATCAGCGTGTTCAACCTGTTCATCGTGTCGGTGTTCTGGAGCTTCATGGCCGATGTCTGGGACGACCTGCAGGCGCGCCGGCTGTTCCCGATGATCGCGCTGGGTGGCACGGCCGGGGCGATCGCCGGGCCGATGCTGACGCGCGCGCTGGTGGGCGTGATCGGCGTGGCGCCGCTGCTGGTGGTCTCGGCGGTTCTGTTGGCATTGGCGCTGGGCTGCGTGGCGTGGCTGGGAGGCTGGGCGCGTACGCACGGCCACCGTCGGCATGAGCCCGGGCACGAGTCGGCCGTGGGCGGCGGCATGCTCGACGGCCTGCGCCAGGTGTTCGCCAATCCCTTCATGCGCACGATGGCGGTGCTGATGCTGCTGGCCGACTGCATCGGCACGGTCAACTACGCGCTCGTCGTGGACTATTCGGGTGCCACCTTCAACGACGCCATCTCGCGCACCCGCTTCGCTGCCGACCTCGACCTTGCGGCCAACCTGTTGCAGGTCGTGGTGCAACTGACGCTGACGCGCTGGATGCTGGTGCGATGGGGTGCGGGTCCCGTCATCGGCGTATGGGCCGCGGCGGTCACCGCCGCCCTTGTGCTGGTGGCGGTGTCGGACAATCCATACGCGCCGGCGATCGGTGCGATGCCGCTGGTGGCGGTCGCGCTCATCATCGGCCGCGGGCTGGCCTACGGCATGGTCGGTCCGGCCCGCGAGAGCCTGTACACGCGCGTGCCGCGCAACCTGCGCTACAAGGGCAAGAACGCCGTCGACACGGCGGTCTGGCGCTTTGGCGACCTGTCGGTGGCGCTGTCGATGAATGCCCTGCGCAGCGTCGGCGTCGCGGTGCCCGGGTTCGCCGGACTGGCAGCCTTGGCGGCGGCGACGTCCGGCGTGCTCGGCTGGCGGCTGGCGCGACGTGTGGAGCGTCCGACCGCGGCCCCCGGTGCAGCGGTGTCACCGACGTGACCTTCGGCCGATGGCGGCGGGCCGCTCGCGCACCGAGAGTTCGGGTTCCTTTCGCCGTCCGTGGAGTCGAACGATGCAGATCTCCCGTCGCAACGTACTGATCGCCGGCCTGGCCGGTGCGGTGGCGGCGGGACTGCCCGCCTGCACCGGTGCGCTGGGCCAGGCCGTGGCGCCATCGCCGCGCAAGCAGGGCCTGGACATCCTGGTGCTGGGCGGCACCGGCTTCCTCGGCCCGCACTTCGTCGAGGCCGCGCGCGCCGCCGGGCATCGGCTCACGCTGTTCAACCGGGGCAAGACCAATCCGACGCGATTCGACGGCGCGCAGTTCGACGACATCGAACAGCTGCGAGGTGATCGCAAGTCCGACCTGTCCGCCCTGGAGGGCGAGCGCCGCTGGGATGCCGTGCTCGATACGTCGGCCTACATCCCCGGCGATGTCACGCGCTCGGCCGGACTGCTCGGGCCGCGCGTGGGCCAGTACCTGATCGTCTCGACGATATCGGTCTATGCCGACACCTCGGTGCCGGGCATGGACGAGGACGCACCGCTGGCGACGATTCCCGATCCCACGGTGACGGAGATCACCGGCGAGACGTATGGGCCGCTCAAGGCGCTTTCGGAACAGGCCGCGCAGCGCGCGATTCCCGGGCGGGTGACAGTCGTGCGTCCGGGGCTGATCGTGGGGCCGGGCGACACCACGGACCGCTTCACCTACTGGCCTGCGCGTGCCGACCGCGGCGGCGAAATCCTTGCGCCGGGCACGCCCGAGGACCCGACGCAGTTCATCGACGTGCGTGACCTGGCCGCGTTCCTGCTGCACCTGATCGAGCAGCGCACCTTCGGCGTGTTCAATGCCGACGCGCCAGCCGGTTCGCTGACGATGGGCGCGCTGCTGGGCGCCTGCCAGGACGTGGCACGCGACCTCAACGACATCCAGTGCGTCCGCGCGCCATGCCCGCAGCCGCCTGGGGCGGTGTCGTCGCTGACCTGGGTGCCGGCGGATTTCCTGGAGGCGCAGGGCGTGAGTCCGTGGCAGGACATGCCGGCCTGGATCCCGGCCGAAGGCGAGTACGCCGGTTTCGGCCGGATCGACACCTCCCGCGCGCAGGCGGCGGGCCTCGCGTACCGGCCGCTCGATGCCACGGTGCGCGACACGCTGCTGTGGTGGCGAACCCTGCCCGCCGACCGGCGCGCGAAGCCCAAGGCGGGCCTCGCCCCCGCACGCGAAGCCGAAGTGCTGGCCGCGTGGCATGCCCGCGACGCGCGCACCGGCGGATGACATCCGGCCACCGGCCCTGGCGTTGGCGGCTGCGCTGGAGCGCGCGCATCCTCGCCGTGCTGGTGGTCGTCTTCCTGGTGTGGGGGTGCGTGTGGGAACCGCGCTCGCTGGTCGCGCGCGACTACGCGTTCGAGCCGCCCGCCTGGCCGGCCGAATGCGACGGCCTGCGCGTGGACGTCATCGCCGACCTGCACACCGGCTCACCGCACAACGGCGTCGACAAGCTGGACCGGCTGGTCCAACGGCTGGTCGAAAGCGACTCGCAGGCCGTGCTGATGGCCGGCGACTACGTGATCCTCAGTGTGTTCCTCGGAACCTACATCCCGGCCGACGTCATCGCCGAACGCCTGCGACCGCTGACGGCGCGCAAGCCGGTGTACGCGGTGCTGGGCAACCATGACTGGTGGAAGGATGGCGCGCGGGTGCGCGCGGCGTTCGAGTCCGCCGGCGTCACGATGCTGGAAGACCAGGCCACGCCGGCGCGGCTGGCCGGGTGCGACCTGTGGGTGGTCGGCGTGGGCGACCTGTGGGAAGCGCCGCACGATATCGGGCGCGCGTTCTCCGGTGTCGACGACGACCGGCCGGCGCTGGCCATCACCCACAACCCGAACGTGTTCCCGCAGATGCCCGCACGCGCCTCGCTGGTGGTGGCCGGGCACACCCACGGCGGCCAGATCGCATTCCCGGGCATCGGTGCGCCGGGGCTTTGGGGCAAGGCCGATGGGCGCTACCCCAAGGGCCACTTCGTCGAGGACGGCCGCCAGCTGTTCGTGTCGCCGGGCATCGGCACCAGCATCCTGCCGATCCGGTTCGGGGTGCCACCGGAGATCTCGCGGCTCACGTTGCGGTCCAAACCGGCGCGGTGACCGGATCGCTCAGCCGAACAACGGCCATGCGAACAGGAGCGCACCCAGCACGAATGCCGCCGTCAGCACATGGACGGAAGCCCGGTTGATGCGCAGGAAGATGAACTGCTCGACCGTACGTCCAACCCAGAACAGCGCCATGCCGGCCAGCACGGCGCGGCCCAGCGGGGTCGAGTGCAGTTCGATCGGGAACGCAAAGCACAACGCCGCGACCATCGCGAAGACGTAGGTCAGGCGCAGGTTGAGGATCTGGATGACCGCGCGGTCGACCGGCGTCGCGCGCTGCAGGGTGTCCCGCCACCGGAAAAGCCGCCAGAACGCGAGGTGGAACAGCGCGAACGCGAGGCTGTGGATGCCGGCGGCCAGCACGATCCAGTCGTTCATGGGGCGGCGGCCTCACGGCCCGACCGGCGCTTGGGCGAAAGCCACATCGAGATTCGGGCGCGGAAGACCGGCTCGCCGGCTGCATTCCTGACTTCGACGGCGACCGGCAGTTCGTAGCCGGCATCGCTTGCGACCGGCTCGACGTCGGGCACCGCCACCGCCGTCATCGTTCCACGTGCCTTCGCCAGGTATTCGACGGTCATCCCTTTCGGAATCCAGCGCATGCCGGGCGGTAGGCTGGCATCCGTCACCAGGCCGCCGGCCAGCTCGGCCATGTTGCACAGTGCGATGGCATGCACGGTGCCGATGTGGTTGCGCACGCGCCGGCGGTCGCGCATGCGCACCTCGCACCGGCCCGGCTCCAGCACGCTCACCGTGGGCGCGATAGTGGCGAAGTAGGGCGCCTTCAGGCACACCGCGCGCGAAAACAGCCAGCGCCCGGCGGGCCAGCGGGACAGTCGGTGGTAGAGGGTCACGATGGGCGTGGCCATTTGGTTTATCCGGGTGGCATGCAGCGGCAGTTCTGCGGGGCCGGAAACGACGACGGCGGGAAAGCCCGCCGTCGTCGGTTGTGCCAGGGATGCGCGGCGTATCAGGCCGCCGCGCGGTCCTGTTCGCGCTGGGGACGGTAGCCCGCCGAGCGCAGTTCCTCGGCGTCGAAGTCGTCGACGCTGATCGTGTCGACCGTCATCTCGCGAAGCTCCTCAAGCTGGGCTCGCTCCTCGGCGGTGATCCAGCCCTCGCGCACGCCCTCGTCGAGCTGCGCGCTGAAGCTGAGCGACTCGATGTCGCGCGTTTTCAGAGCCTTGAGGAACTTGCGCTCCACCGGCTCGGCCAAGATCACCTTCTGCAGGTAGCTGTTGATGCGTCCGGCCGGGTTGTTGGCCGTCGGTGTCAGGAACGCGCCCACGCCCAGCCGCTCACGCGCCTCGTTGGGCGACATCAGCAGGGACGCCACCTTGTGACCGAGACGGTCGCTTGGCGGCTGTGCGCGACGGCCCAGCGGGAACACCAGCGCCCACAGCAGCCAGCCGACCGGGCGCACCGGGAAGTTGCGCAGCGCGCCCGAAAGCGCCACTTCGATCTTGTGAACCGCGTCGTGGAAGGCCCACGCCAGCAGCGGCTGGTCGGCGGCCGGACGGCCTTGGTCCTCGTAGCGCTTGAGCATCGCGCTGGTGATGTAGAGCTGGCTGAGTACGTCGCCCAGGCGCCCCGACAGCGACTCCTTGAACTTCAGCTTGCCGCCCAGCAGCAGCATCGACGTGTCCGCGCACAGCGCCAGCACCGCGGAGTAGCGGTTGAGCTTGCGGTAGTAGCGACGGGTGTAGCCATCGCCCGGCGCGGCGCCGAAGCGGGCGGCGGTCAGGCCGAACCAGAACGAGCGCACGGCATTGGAGATCGCAAAGCCGATGTGCCCGAACAGGTTGCGGTCGAACTCGCGCAGGCGCTCGTCCGGGTCGGGCAGGGTGGTGGCCTTCATCTCCTTGAGCACCCACGGGTGGCACAGGATGGCCCCCTGCCCGAAGATCATCAGCGAGCGCGTCATGATGTTGGCGCCCTCGACGGTGATCGAGATCGGCGAGGCCTGCCACGAGCGGCCGAGGTAGTTCTTCGGCCCCAGGATGATGCCCTTGCCGCCGTGGATGTCCATGGCGTCCTGCACCAGCTCGCGGCCCATTTCGGTGCAGTGGTACTTGGAGATCGTCGAAGGGACGGCAGGCAGCTCGCCGCGCGCGACTGCCGCGGCGGATGCCTCGGCCAGCGCGGTGATCGTGTAGGCCTTGCCGCCGATGCGGGCCAGCGCCTCTTCGACACCCTCGAAGCGGCCGATCGACAGGCCGAACTGCTTTCGGATGCGCGCGTAGGCGCCGGTGACCAGCGCGCCGATGCGCGAACCGCCGCTGGCGGTGGATGGCAGCGTGATGGAGCGGCCGATCGACAGGCACTCCACCAGCATCTGCCAACCCTTGCCGGCGTAGGCTTCGCCGCCGATCAGCTGGCTGAGCGGGATGAACACCTCGCGGCCGTTGAGCGGGCCGTTCTGGAACGGGCTGTTGAGCGGGAAGTGGCGACGGCCGATGTCGATGCCCGGGGTCTCACGCGGCAACAGCGCCAGGCTGATACCGATGTCGCGCGTGTCGCCCAGCAGGCCATCGGGGTCGTACATGCGGAACGCCATGCCGATCAGCGTCGCGACCGGGGCCAGGGTGATGTAGCGCTTGTCGAAGGTGAGCTTGACGCCCAGCACGTTGGCGCCGTTCCACTCGCCCTTGCAGACGATGCCGAAGTCGGGGATCGAGGTGGCGTCCGAACCCGCCCAAGGGCCGGTCAGGGCAAAGCAGGGCACCTCACGGCCATCGGCCAGACGCGGCAGGTAGTGGTCCTTCTGCTCCTGCGTGCCGTAGTGCATCAGTAGTTCGGCGGGACCGAGCGAGTTGGGCACGCCGACGGTCGAGCTGACCACCGAGGAGATCGAGGACAGCTTCTCGATGACCTTGTGGTTGCCCAGCGCGGAGAAGCCCAGGCCGCCGTACTCCTTGGGCACGATCATCCCGAAGAATTTGTTCTTCTTGATGAACTCCCACATCTCCGGCGGCAGGTCGGCACGCACGTGGGTGATGTCCCAGTCGTTGGTCATCCGGCACAACTCTTCCACCGGGCCGTCCAGGAACGCCTGCTCGTCGGCGCTCAGGGTCGGCTTGGGCTGGTTGAGCAGCACGTCCCAGTCGGGCCGTCCGGAAAACAGCTCGCCCTCGAAGCCGACCGTGCCGGCTTCCAGCGCGACGCGCTCGGTTTCGGACAGCGGCGGCAGGATCTTCGTATAGAACTTCAGCAATGGCGCGGTGATCAGCGGCAGGCGGATCTGCGGGATCAGCAGCGGCACGGCCACCAGCGCGGCCAGCACGCCCGCTACCACTGTCGCCGTGGCATTGGCATCCAGCAGCCAGCAGGCGACCAGTGCAGTGGCGGTCAGCGCAGCCCAGACGGCCAGCCGCCAGCGGTGGTAGGCCGACACCGCTGCAATCGCGATCAGAACGAGGAAGGGGGCAAGGATGCTCATGGACAGACTCCAGGGGCGGGCCGGGTCGCGTGGGGCGCCATGGCCCCCGGACTGGGATTCGACAGGTTAGTAACGGCGGCGTGATGGCGGGGCATTCCCGTGGCGCCCGGCATCAACATACGCGTGAGTATGGTAATGTCTCGGCCGGCCTGTCAAATGCCTCTCGGGCGGGCGCCCGCTAGGCCAGTCCGAGATCGCGGCAGTCGTCGCCGACCACCGGCATGCATACCCTTACCGCCCCTTCGGTACGGTTGCTACACTCGCCACCTTATGAGCGCTGCCAGTCCATCCAAGACCGAACGCAATGGCCGCCTGAGCGCGGACGACTGGGCGCAGGCCGCCCTGGACCTGATCGCCGAGCAGGGCGTAGCCGCCGTGGCGGTCGAACCATTGGCCCGCCGCCTGGGCGTAACGAAGGGCAGCTTCTACTGGCACTTCCCGTCGCGCGACGCGCTCCTGGTCGCGGCACTGGAGCGCTGGGAGAAGGTCGAGCAGGAAACGGTCTTCGGCAAGCTGGAGGCGATCCCCGACCCGAGCGAGCGCCTGCGCGCGCTGTTCAACCTCGTCGCGCACGAGTTCAAGTCGCACGTCATCTATTCCGAGTTGCTCAAGGCGCTGGACCACCCGGCCGTGCAGCCGGTGATCGGTCGCGTCTCGGAGCGCCGCATGGATTACCTCACCGCCTCGTTCCGCCAGGCCGGGTTGAGCCGGACCGACGCCCAGCACCGGGCGCGCCTGGCGTACGCCGCCTATGTCGGTTTCCTGCAACTGAACCTGCAGTTGCACCAGGCGCGCCTGCAACACGATGAATTCGAGGCCTACGTCGAGCACGTGATGGCCACGCTGATTCCCGCGCCCTGACGCGCCCGGCAGCATCGACCCACGCTTTCATTTGTCCCCGGAGTACCGCCGTGAACGCCATTTCCAAAGACGTCGACCGCACTGACATTGCCAAGGGGAGCGACGGTAGCCGGCTCGCCAAGCTCAATGAGTGGGTGGCCGAGGTCGCAGCGTTGACGCGGCCCGATCGCATCCAGTGGTGTGACGGCAGCGACGCCGAGAACGACGCGCTGATCGCGCAGATGCTCGATGACGGCACGCTGGTGAAACTCAACGAACAGACCCACCCCAACAGCTACCTGCACCGCTCCGACCCGGACGATGTCGCGCGCGTGGAGCACCTGACCTTCGTCTGCACCAGCGACCAGGACGACGCCGGTCCCAACAACCACTGGATGGCGCCGACTGAGGCGCACGCCAAGATGGATGCGCTATTCGAAGGCTGCATGGCCGGCCGCACGATGTACGTGATTCCCTATTGCATGGGGCCGATCGATTCGCCTCTGTCGCGGTGCGGCGTGGAGATTACCGACAGCCCTTACGTGGTCGCCAACATGCGGATCATGACGCGCATGGGCGCGCCGGCGCTGGCGCGAATCGAGAAGGAGGGCGCCTTCGTGAAGGGGCTGCACTCCACCGGCGAACTCGACCCGGACCGACGTTTCATCATGCATTTCCCCGAAGAACTGGCCATCAAGTCCTTCGGCTCCGGCTACGGCGGCAACGCGTTGCTGGGCAAGAAGTGCCACGCCCTGCGCATTGCCAGCCACCAGGCCCGCAACGAAGGCTGGCTGGCCGAGCACATGCTCATCCTCGGCATCGAGAATCCGCAGGGCGAAACGCACTACATCGCCGCGGCGTTCCCCTCGGCCTGCGGCAAAACCAACCTCGCCATGCTGATTCCGCCGGAAGGCTATCGAAGTGCCGGTTGGAAGGTGTGGACGGTCGGCGACGACATCTGCTGGATGCGTCCCGGCCAGGATGGCCGGTTGTACGCGATCAACCCGGAGGCCGGCTTCTTCGGCGTTGCGCCCGGCACCTCGGAGAAGTCCAACCCCAACGCGCTGGCCTGTCTCCAGCGCGATGCGATCTTCACCAACGTGGGCGTGACCGCCGACAACCAGCCGTGGTGGGAAGGCCTGGATGACGGCCAGCAGCCGGCCATCGACTGGCGCGGTGAGCCGTACGATCCGGCCAAGCGCCCGGCCGCGCACCCCAACTCCCGCTTCACCGTCAGTGCGAAGGCCTGCCCGAGCTATTCGCCCGAGGCCGAGAACCCGGCCGGCGTGCCGATCAGCGCCATCGTCTTCGGCGGCCGCCGGGCCTCGCTGGTGCCGCTGGTGTTCGAGGCGCGCGACTGGACGCACGGTGTGCTCGTGGGCGCCTCGATGGGCTCGGAAACCACCGCCGCCGCGACCGGCGCGGTCGGCGTCATGCGCCGCGACCCGATGGCGATGAAGCCCTTCTGTGGCTACAACTTCGCCGACTACTTCGCGCACTGGCTCTCGTTCGACACCCCCGGCGCGAAGCTGCCGAAGATCTTCCACGTCAACTGGTTCCGCAAGGGCGACGACGGCAAGTTCCTCTGGCCGGGCTTCGGCGACAACATCCGCGTGCTGGAATGGATGATCGGGCGGGTGAAGGGAACCGCGCCCGCGGTGGACACGCCGATCGGTGCACTCCCCGCAATCGAGGGCATCAATCTCGATGGCGTCGAGCTCAGCAGTGAGGCGCGTGAAAAGCTGTTCGGCTATGACCGCGGCGGATGGGCCAGCGAGTTCGAGGCAATCTCGGATTATCTGGGCGAGTACGGCCCCAGGATGCCGCAGCGCCTTTCGGAAGAAGCGGAAAGGACTGCGTCCGCACTCCAGGCCTGATTGTTCACTGGGCGAGGGTGAGCTCCACCGCTGGTGGATCTTGGCATGCGTACTGCCACGGAAATAGGCAAATCTGAGCTTCTTCGCTCAAGAGCACTATGCGTGCATAAGTCGTAGGCGACCGATCAGGGCCGGCTGCAAGTGTGTCAACGCATGACTGCCGAACTGCGAGCGACCCAAGTCTGCATGATCATCGAGCCTGCAATCGCATGTTCGTCGACTGCTCCATGAAGTCGTCTTGGAGCTGAGTCACGGGCGCGGGCGATAGTGACTCGAAATGGGCCAAGGAGTGTGTCGCCTACAGCATCGACTCGCGCTGAGGTGAGCAGCCAAGGCCGCACCCCTACGTCTCTTCGCCCAACCAAAAAACTGCGGCCCCTTTCGGGGCCGCAGTGGTGTTACCCAACCGTTAAGTGACGATCAGAAGCGCTGCACGTACTCCATGTACATGTAGCGGCCCGGAACGTCGTACTGCGGATCGAACGAGTTGGCGAACGCGCGGTAGGCAACCGGCGGTTCCTTCTCGAACAGGTTGTTGACACCCAGCTTGACCGTACCGTTCCACGGCAGCTCGTAGCGGGCCTGCACGTCGTGGTACGTGACCGCGCCCAGCTTGTTGCGCGGGGCCGGACCGTCTTCCGTACGACGATCCTCGTCCGAGCAGAGACCGGTGCCCGGGAACGGGCAGGACTCGACCAGGCTGGAGTGGTAGCGGCTCATCCAGGTGAAGCCGAAGTCGCCCAAAGTCCAATCCAGCGACGCGTTGGCGCGCAGGCGCCAGTTCGGGTCGTACTGGAAGTACTGGCCGACGGCGCTCTCAAGCTCATCCTCGGGCGAGAAAGCGGACTCCCACTTCGACATGTAAGCGGCATCCAGCATGAAGGCGAAGGTGCCGTAGGCCGTTTCCGGCATGCGGTACTTCACGTTCAGGTCGTAACCCTCGGTGTTGATAACCGACAGGTTCACCGGCACCAGTTGCACGTCGGTGATCTGGCCATCCCCACGGCGGGTGACGAGGTCGCAGAACGACTGGTTACCCTCGGCGTAGCACTGGTCGAGGATATAAGCGGTCGACGGCGTGGAAAGTGCGCCTTCGATATCGATCTGCCACCAGTCAAGCGAGACGTCGAAGCCCGGGATGTACGACGGGCTGTAGACGAAGCCGAGCGTCTTGCTTTCCGAGGTTTCCGGGCCCGCATTCGGGTTGCCACCCAGGCCGAACGGGAACAGGGTCTGTCCGAAGTAACCGAAGCCCTGGTTCGTCTGCTGGATGAAGCCAGCCGGGACGCCGCCCGCCGCACAGTTGGCAGCGATGGTGGCGCTACGGCTGCCGTAATCCTCGGAGCAGATATCGCCGAACTGGACGAAGCTGTCAGCGCGGCCGCGGAACAGCGTCTGGATCGGCGGAGCGCGGAAGCCCTCCGACCAGTTGCCACGGACCAGCAGGTCGTCAATTGGCTTCCACTTGAAGCCGAACTTGCTGTTGATCGTGTCGCCGAAGTTGCTGTAATCCGAGTAACGCGACGCCAGGCTGAACTCCAGGAGCTGAGCACCCGGGACGTCCGACAGCAGCGGGATCAAGAGCTCGCCGTAGATTTCGTCGAGGTCGTACGCACCCGAGGTCGGCTGGCGGCCATTGCCCGAGGTGTAACCGGCAGCCACGAAGGCATCCGGACGGTCGAAACCGCTTTCCTTGCGAGACTCGATACCGGTGGCGAAGCCCATCATGCCGCCCGGCAGCTCGAACAGCTCGCCGCTGAGGTTGGCGGTGAACGACTCGCTGCGACCCTGGAAGGCGTCCTGCGCGGTGAACAGGATGAAGTCCAGCATTTCCTGGCTCATCTCGCCGGCAGGCTGAAGCGGATTGAACGGTACGCAGCCGTCGATCACGTCGCCACCCGGCTCGGTCACGCACACCACTCGGCCGTCACGCAGCTCCGACGGGCCGACACCGGCCGCGACGTTGAGCATGTTGGCATCGCCGATCTGAGCGTCTTCCTGGTCGGAGACGTTGTAGTTGTAGCCCACATCCCAGTCGAAGTAGCGGTCGGCGAACTGGAAGCTGCCTTCCAGGCCCAGGTACGTGTGGAACGTCTTGACGTTCTGCTGGTACACGCGGGGTTGCTCGACCAGGCGCCGGCTCCACACGACATCGCGGCCGTCACCACCGTACTCGACGTTGTACGGGTTGAAGTAGCTGTCACCGCTGAGCGCAGTATTGGCGGCATTGCCCAGCAGTTCGCCGCCGGACAGCGGGAAGCCGGCGAGCTGCTGCTCGGAACGACGCTCGTTATACATTGCGTCGGCGCGGAAGCTGACGTTGTCGGTGATGTCGTAGCGACCCTTCAGGTACAGCGAGGTACGGGTCTGCGGGGTCAGCAGGTAGTTGTCCGGAGCGAAGTTGTACGCAAACTGCGGGCCGAACGGCACAGTCTGGTCAAGCCCGTAGCGCTCCTGGCCATCGGGGCCCGTGCCGACCGCGCCCGGGGGCACGATGCGGGTGTTGCCGTCGAACTCTTCAGTAGCACCGCCGTTCCAGATGCGGCCGTTGCTCGAGAAACCGCTGTACTGCGCAGCACCACGCCCAAACACCGGGTCGGCGGAAATCGTGCGGTCGCCCGCCATGACTTCCTCTTCCTCGACGCGCGACAGGCTGATGACCACGTTGCTGCGGTCGGTGCCGGCACCGATAGTGGCGTCGACCGACTGACGGAAGCCATCGCCGTAGTTGAACTGGCCGATGTGCGCGCGTGCTTCCGCACCCTCGTAGTTGTCACGCGTGATGATGTTGACCACACCAGCGATTGCGTCGGAGCCGTAGATGGACGAAGCACCGTCCTTCAGAATCTCGACGCGCTCGATGATTGCGGCGGGGATGGTGTTCAGGTCCACGGAGCCGGCGAGGGTGGACACCCAGCGACGGCCATCGACGAGCACCAAGGTGCGCGAGGAGCCGAGGTTACGCAGCGAAACTTCCGACGAGCCGTCGCCGCCGTTGTTGAACGTACGGTTGATGCCGGCACCGTTGGCCGACACGCGCTGCAGGACTTCAGCGACCGAGGTCAGGCCCTGCTTCTCAATGGCCGCACGATCCAGCACCAGGACGGGCTGCGAGGTTTCGGCATCGACCGAGCGGATGCGGGTACCCGTGACTTCGATGCGGTCAAGGGTGGTGGCTTCCTGCTCTTCGGCGTCCTGGGCGAATGCGACGCCCGTGCCGGCAGCAGCGGTTGCGCCCACGACGAGCGCGAAGGTGATCGCGTCGCGGAGCTTGGTGGTCTTCAAGGTCATCTCTCTCTCCAAGTCAGTCTTGGTTTCCCATGGGAACCCGCCGGTGGAGTCAAGTGAGACGCCAAATCCGGCAAGGCCGCGCCGATACTAGCCCCCTCCGGACAAAAATTAAAGTGTTGTTAACAAACAAGAACGCCACCCTGTTTGGGGTGGCGTTCTTGTTTTAATTCAATGAGTTACGTGAATTCGCCCCTGTTCAGGGCGTGTGAAGCAGGAAAATCTACAGGTCCTGCTCGTATCGAACATAGGGCACCGTGCCCTCTTCCTTGTCGCCATTGTTGGGCGCAAAGGGGTTCTTGCCGCGGGTCACGACGTTCTCGGCCCCCACCGTGAGCTGGCCGCTCCAAGGCGTGCGCCATGTCAGCCCCAGGCCGAGTCCTTCCCACTGCCCGTCCTGTTCGGGCGTATCGACGACGCGCCCGATGATGCTGGCGCCGAAGTCACCGATGTCGGCGCCGACGGTCACGCTCTGCGTGTTCCAGCGATCATTGAAATGGCTGCTGACGGAGTCGGGCACTTCGCCTGCCGGGATCAGGCGTGCACGGGCCCACGTACCACCAATGGACACGGTGGCTTCGCGGCCGATGTTCTTCTGGCCGTAGACGGTCAGGGTGTTTCCATCGACCTGCTCGCTGCGGCCACTAGGGCTGAGCCAGCTGGGGAGGGTGTCACGCCCCTCGCCAAGGGACAGGCCGATGCGATTGCCGTTGCGCGACAGGCTGGCGCCGGCGGCCAACTGGCGCGATCCGCCCCGGGAGCGGTCGCCGTCGAGCGATGCGAGCATGCAGTGGTT
>MIDV01000035.1:0-1118 GCA_001830245.1 Lysobacterales bacterium RIFOXYA1_FULL_69_10
CACGTCGGTGCCGCACGCCGCGCTTGAGGCCAGCGGCGCGCAATGGGTCGGCCGATACCCCACCAGCACGAGCCTCGGCGATCTCACGCCGGCGTTTTCCCAAGCGGTCACCAGTTTCATCGCGGCCATCGAGGCCGCCGGTGGATCGGTGACCATCTCGGCAACCTACCGCCCGCCCGAACGGGCCTACCTGATGCACTACGCATGGGCCATCGCGAAAGAGGGCGCCTCGCCCACGAGCATCGAGGCCAAGGCCGGCGTCAATATCGACTGGGCGCATCTCGATGCGAAGGGCAAGAGCGATCGGAAGGCCGCGGTCAGGGCCGCAGTCGCCATGGTCAACGGCTATGGCATGGCCCATTCCGCCGTGCTGGTTTCGCGGCATACGGAAAAGCGCGCCATCGACATGACGATCAGCGGAATCGTGGGCAAATCGGTCAACGATGCGAACGGCAAGGCCATAGCGGTCAAGTCCCTCAGGGATCTGAATCCCGTGGGCAAGAGCTATGGCGTGATCAAGCTGGTCAGCGATGCGCCGCACTGGTCGGACGACGGGCACTGAACGATGAAGCTGATGCACCGGATCTTCATCGGGCTGGCCTGCACCACCGCCACGGCCTGCGCCACCGGACAGGCGAAGGACGCCGGAGCCGAAATCGGTTTCGTGGCAACCGCCGACGGCGCGGCGTATCTGTACACCACAGACGGCCACCTGGCCGCGGCGACCCCGATCCAGCTGCAGTATCCCGCCGGCAAGGGCGCCGCGCAGTGCTGCCTGCGGCTGCAGGGCAGCGCGCTGGAGTCACTTGGCGGATCGACCGGGCCGGTCACCGATGCGCTGTTCGGCAACCCGGTATTCCGCTATCGGCTGAAACAGATGCCGGCCGCGTTGAGGGGCGACCCGTTCATCGGGGTTGCGGTGATTGGCGCTCCAACGGTGAGCAACGACCCGGCATCAGCCGGAACGATTCTTCACATAGCAACAGCATCGGCAGGCAATACGTCTCGCGTGCAAACCTGTCTGGGCAGCGAAGGCAGCAACCTGTTCCTGATTGCCGATGGCAAGCTCAAGGCGCAGCTTTACTACGCCTTCGGCTACGACGTCACCGCAACCTGCG
>MIDV01000035.1:1145-3832 GCA_001830245.1 Lysobacterales bacterium RIFOXYA1_FULL_69_10
TCCAGTAGGCGCCCGCGGGCCGGACTGGCCCTATCGCCGACAGCATCTATTCGCGCAGGCGCGGCACGCCGTGCACGTCGCGCTCCTCGATCGCGATCGGCTGCGTGTCGGGTTGCAGGGGGTTGGCCGTCTGCGCCAATGGCGTGACTGCGTCGCCGCGGGCGGACGCCAGCGCGTTGCGATAGCAGCGCTGCGCCTGTTCCACATCGCCCTGGCCGGCGAACGCGTCGCCCAGGGCTTCCCAGGCGGCGCTGCCCGGTGCCAGCGCCAGCGAGCGCTGCAGGTACTGGCGCGCCTTGCCCCACAGTTTCAGCCGCACGCACATGCGGCCAAGCGTGAGCAGCAGGATCGCGTCGTTCGGATGCGCGTCGAGCCAGCCTTCGGCGCGGCGCAGGCGCGCCTCGACGTCGTCGCCGGCCAGAATGCCGTAGGTTTCGATCAAGAGCGGCGACCATTCGCGGCGCAGCGCGGATTCCACTTCGTCCATCGCCGGCAGGGTCGACCCGAACGCGGCCGCGCGGCGCGCGTAGGCATCGATAACCGCGGGCACGCGGCGTTGCGTCTTCGGCAGTTGCGACCACAGCGCGTTGAGGCTGGCGCCGTCCGCGGCGGCATGGATGGTGGCGGCCAGCACCTGCGCTTCCAGCGCGGCATAGGCGCGGTTGCCCAGCGCACCGCTCTTCTGCAACGGCGCCAGGGCTTCGCGCGCGCGCCGGATGTCGCCGTTCGCCATGGCCGCCTGCACCAGTTCGCGCCAGCCGCCCGGGGTCAGCGTGCCCTTGTCAGCCTCGGGCACCAGCAGCGCCAGCGCTTCGGCCGACCTGCCTTCGCGGCGCAATACGCGGGCGCGCAGCACGCGGGCCGCCTGCGGTGCGGATTGCGCGGCCTGGTCCAGCGCCTCCAGCGCACGGCCGTGTTCGCCGCGGCGCGAAGCCGCCTCGGCCGCGGCCAGCAAGGCCGGGCCGCGCAGGCTGTCCAGCCGCGAGGCGCGGTTGAGGTCGCGCTCGGCGTCGCCGTGACGGCCTTCCATCAAGGCGATCAGGCCGGCGCCGAGACGCTGCTGGCTGAGCCGCCGGTGCCGCCGCGAGAACGCACCGAACGGCCAGCGCGCCAGCCGCCACAACACGGTGAGCAGTGCCCACGCCACGAGCAGGATGACCAGCGCCGCGACCACCGTGGTCTCCACCCGCCAGCCGCGCAGGCGCAGCAGCACGTAGCCGGGATCTTCAGCCACCCAGTGCCAGCCGAACGCGGCCAGTGCGGCGGCGACCACCAGCAACCCGATCCAGTACCAGAGCCTCATGGCCGAGCCCCGCCCGACGCCGCGGAACTGGCCGAGGCGGGACTGAGGGCATGCACCGCGCGCAGGTTGCGCAGTTCGGTCAACGCGGCGCCCAGTTGCACCGGCGCGTTCGCCGGCAGCTGGCGAGCGAGTTGCTTCAATGTCTCGCGCGCCTGCTGCACCGCCGGTGCATGGCCGTCGAACTGGCTGGCCAGCGCGGCATCCACCCGCTGCAACGCGGCCGCATAGCCCTTGCCGTCATAAGCCAGCAACGCAGCCTGCGCCTGGGCCAGGTCGAGCGCGGCCAGCTCGCGTGCGAAACGCGCATCGGCGACCGCCAACGGCGCGCCGTCGTCACGTTGCACGCTGACCGCGCCGGCCAGCGCGCGGCGGATGCGCGACCACGCATCGGTGGCCTCGGCGGCATGGCTGTCGAGCGGCTTCAGCGGCAGGTCGGCCAGGTTGCCGCGCAGCGCCACCAACTGCTGCAACGCGCCGGCCTGGCTGGCCGGCTGGCTCTTGACCAGCGCGTCGCGCTCGGCGTTGATGCTCTGGCGCAGGCCGCTGAACGCGCCGTCGTTGACCGCCGCCAGGGTCTGGTCGGCCAGTGCGTACGCGGCGGCCGCGCCCTGCGCGTCATGGAACAGCGTGTAGCGTTCACCGGCCATGCGCAGCAGCGATTCGGTTTCGTCCAGCAGCATCCCGTCGCGGCCGCTCAGGCTTTTCTCGGCGAGCTTGGCCACCGCGTCCTCGACATGACGCGTACGCTCGGCTTGACCGAGCAATTCCTCGCGCAGCGAACGGTTGACCTGGGCCGCATCGTCCAGCCGCTGGTTCAGGCTGCTGCGCTGCTCGCCCAGGGCGGTCAGCGTGGTTTCCAGTGTGGCCACGCGCTGCTGCAGGCTGGCGACACTCTGGTTGTCGGCGGCGCTGCCCTGTTCCTGCTGCCACTGGCGCCAGCCGATATAGCCGGAAGCACCCACCGCGATCAGCGCCAGCAGCACCGCCAGCGCCAGGCTGCCGCCGCCGCGCGGACGCGGCGGGGGCCGCGTGGGCGCGGTGCGGGTCGCGCGCACGGACGGTTCGATCAGCACCGCATCCGGCGCAGCGGGATCGGGACGGGCGCCCTCGGGCGCGGCGGACGCGTTGGGCTTGTCTACGTTGCTCATGCACGCATGCTAGCAGCCCATACGGCCGCGTTCGTAGCAAGCGGATGTGAAAGGCGCTCAGTGCGCCGGCATGGCCGCGGCCAGCAGATCCGCCGACAACGCCGAGGCGGCCGTGGCGATGCGCTGGAAACCCGCCGCACGCGCGGCGGTGGCCAGCCGTTCGCTGCTGACCACTGCGGTCGCCGCGCACAGGCGTGTCCACGCCACTGGCGGCAGCAATTGCTGCAGGTTGTGCA
>MIDV01000036.1:0-478 GCA_001830245.1 Lysobacterales bacterium RIFOXYA1_FULL_69_10
ACTGTTCAGGGCGGCGATGATGGCGGCGGGGGACTGGGTCTGATCGATCACCTTGTCGGCGCTGGCGCGGGCCCAGGCGCCGGGACGGCGCTGGAACGAACCGTCGTCCAGGAAGGCGATCCCGCGCTGGCGCAGGGTCGACAGGAAGGCGCTCATTCCCGTGTCCGAGGTGGCGAACCGGTCGCCCAGATAGTTGGTCACGCCGAAATAGCCGACAGCGCGGCCCAGCAGCCAGTCCATCTTGGCCTGGACGTCGTCCGGGGTTCCGCTGGCCAGCAGCGTATAGGGGCCGGGGTCGTTGTCGGGATAGCCGGTGGGCTCCATCGGCATTTCCAGCATGACCTCGTGGCCCTGGGCGCGGGCCTGGTCGATCCAGGACTGGAGATTGTCGGCATAGGGCACGAAGCTGAGCGTCACCTCGGGCGGCAGGCGTTCGATGGCCGCGCGGGTGGTGACGGCGTTCAGCCCCAGGCCGCCG
>MIDV01000036.1:504-2422 GCA_001830245.1 Lysobacterales bacterium RIFOXYA1_FULL_69_10
GTTCGAGCGGAACGGACGGGCATAGGCCTGAGCCGGAACGCGGCCGTCGGGCGCGATCATCGGCAGGGGGCCGCTGGGACCGGGTTGCGACAGGCCGGCGATCGGGGCCTTGGCCAGCGGAGAAGCCGCCTGGACGGGGGCGCTATAGCTGGCCCCGCCCGCGACGGTGGCCCCGTCCGGCAGGGTGATCACCGCCTCGCCGCCTGCGGCGCCGCTGGGGTCCCCGGTTCCGGTCAGGTCCTGATACAGGCCCATGGCCCCCATGGAGAAGGCCTCGAACCCGGTCGGGGCCGGGGCGGGCGCGGCCTCTTCACGATGCAGGGCGATCCGGGCTGAAGGCGTGCCGGCGCGCGGGTCGCCGAGGACGGTCAGAAACAGGGCCGTCGCGGACAGCAGGAAGAGGCCGGAAAGCCCCGCGATCACCGGCGGCTTCTTCAGCGCGGCGACGACGGGTTTCAGGCTCGGCTTTCCACGCGCCGCGGGCGGAGAACCGGCGGCGGCGGCGAGGGCGGACTGGCGTTTGGCGAACATGGACACGGGGCGGAATCCTTCACGCCCAGTCTTGCATCGCGCCGGTTAAGAAACCCTAACGGCGGGTTCACCATGACCTTTCCTATCGCGACCTGTCATGGAACGTGCGTTGACGGGGGCGTTTCGGCTCTTTCACATGCCGGTCTCCCCGCTGCCGACTAGGACATGCCGATGATGACCCCCGCCGCCGACGACGCCCTGCGTGAAGAAGTCCGACTGCTGGGCGGCATTCTGGGCGAGGTCATTCGTCAGGAAGGCGGCCAGGATCTGTTCGATCATGTCGAGGCGGTGCGCCAGGCCTCGGTCGCCTATCACCGCGACCCGGCCTCGCATCCGGCCAAGCGGCTGGAGAAGCTGTTGACCGCCATGACGGTGGATCAGGCCGCCGGCCTGGCCCACGGCTTCGCCCTGTTCTCCCTGCTGGCCAATATCGCCGAGGATCGCGCCACCCGTCGTCGCGCCCAGGACCAGGTCGTGGCCGGCGCCCGTCCCGATACGCCCGAAGGCGCCCTGCAACGGCTGGCCGAACAGAAGGTGGACAAGGCGGCGGTGCGCGCCCTGCTGGACGAGGCCCTGGTCTCGCCGGTCCTGACCGCCCACCCGTCCGAGGTGCGGCGCAAGAGCGTCATCGACCGGATCGCCGCCGTCAGCGACATGCTGGACGCCTGCGACAAGGCCGGCGACGCCTGTTCAGCCGCCCAGATCAACCAACCCCTGCGCCGCCAGATCGTCATCCTGTGGGCCACGCGTCTGGTCCGCACCCAGGGACTGGTGGTGCAGGACGAGATCGACACCGTCGTCTCCTTCCTGGACCGCATCTTCCTGCGCGTCGCGCCGAAGCAGTTGTCGGCCTGGCGGCGTCTGCTGGACGCCCCGGACCTTCAGCCCTTCATGCGGGTCGGCACCTGGGTCGGCGGCGATCGGGACGGCAATCCGAACGTCGACGGCGCCGTGCTGGCCGCCGCCTTCCGCACCCAGTCCCGCGCCGTCCTGGGCTATTACCTGGAAGAGGTTCACGCCCTGGGCGCCGAGCTCAGTCTGGCGGCCGAACTGGCCCAGGTCTCGCCGGAACTGGCCGTCTTGGCGGACGCCGCCCACGACCCGTCCCCCCATCGCGCCGACGAACCCTATCGACGCGCCCTGACCGGCGTCTACGGCCGCCTGGCCGCCACCTATGAGGCGCGGGGCGGAACCCCGCCGCCCCGCCGCGCCGTTGTCGCCGCCGAGCCCTACCCCGGCCCCGACGCCTTCGAGGCCGATCTGAAGATCATGCGCGACAGCCTGATGGCGTATAATGGCGAGGTCTTCGCCGACGACCGGCTCAGCGACCTGGTCACCGCCGTCGAGATCTTCGGCTTTCACATGGCGACCCTGGACCTGCGCCAGA
>MIDV01000036.1:2523-3240 GCA_001830245.1 Lysobacterales bacterium RIFOXYA1_FULL_69_10
TATCTGCTGCTCAAGGAGGTCGGCCTCTATCGCCCCGAGGATCCCGCCGCCTGCCCGATCCAGGCCGCCCCCCTGTTCGAGACCATCGAAGACCTGCGCGCCTCGCGTCCGACGCTGGAGCGCCTGCTGAAGGAGCCGTCCGCCCTGGCCGTCGCCAAGGCGCGCGGCGTTCAGGAAGTGATGATCGGCTATTCGGACTCCAACAAGGACGGCTCGTATCTGACGTCCGGCTGGGAGCTGCACGAGGCCTCGCGCGCCCTGGTCGAGGTGACCAAGGCCGCCGGCCTGAAGCTGCAGCTGTTCCACGGGCGCGGCGGCACGGTCGGGCGCGGCGGGGGTTCGTCCTTCGCCGGGGTGCTGGCCCAGCCGGAAGGCACGGTTCAGGGCCGCATCCGCACCACCGAACAGGGCGAGGTCATCGCCAACAAATACGGCGAGCCCGAGATCGCCCTGCGCAACCTCGACGCACTGACCTGCGGCGCCGTCCTGGCCTCGCTGGACCAGGGCAAGGATCACGTGTTCACCGCCGACCACGGCGCCACCCTGTCGGACCTGTCCGCCCGGTCGATGGCCGCCTATCGCAAGCTGGTCTATGAGACCGACGGCTTCGTCGACTATTACCGCGCCGCCACCCCCATCGCCGAGATCGCCGATCTGAAGATCGGCTCGCGCCCGTCATCGCGCACCGCCTCGACCCGGATCGAGGATCTGCGCGCC
>MIDV01000036.1:3406-3894 GCA_001830245.1 Lysobacterales bacterium RIFOXYA1_FULL_69_10
TGCTGGCCAAGTCCGACCCCGCCATCTTCGAGCGTTACTCGCGCCTCGCCTCCCAACTGCCGCAGGGGGACCTGCACGCGCGCCTGCATCCGCTCATCGCCGGCGAGTTCGACCGCACGCGCGAGGCCATCCTCGCGGTCAAGGGCCAGTCGGGTTTGCTCGACAACGACGCGCGCCTACGCCAGTCGATCCGCCTGCGCAACCCGTACGTCGACCCGATCAGCCTGCTGCAGGTCGACCTGCTGGCACGCTGGCGCACGGGTGGCCGCGAGGACGAGGCGCTGTTCCACGCGCTGGTGGCCACGGTCAACGGCATCGCCGCAGGCGTGCAGAACACGGGCTGAGCGCGTCATCGGCGACGGTCGCGCATCCATGGCACCCGCGCCCGTGTAGGAGCGGCTTCAGCCGCGATGCGGTTGCCGCTCGCCGCGCCCCTCCACCTGTAGGAGCGACGTGAGTCGCGACCTGAAGTAGGCGACCTGCGCGGT
>MIDV01000036.1:3909-15339 GCA_001830245.1 Lysobacterales bacterium RIFOXYA1_FULL_69_10
CCTGCAACGGCACCGGTATACTCACCCCCAGTATCCCGCCGATCCGCTGCGATGCCGCATACCCCCGAAGAAAAACAGCGCGTCCTCGCCCGTGTCCGCCGCGTCCGCGGGCAGGCGCAGGCGCTTGAACGCGCGCTGGAGGACGGCGCCGAATGCGCGGCCGTGCTCCAGCAGATCGCCGCGATTCGCGGCGCGGTCAACGGCCTGATGTCGCAGGTGCTGGAGTCGCACCTGCGCGAGGAGCTCGGCCAGCCCGCGGTGTCGGACCGCAAGCGCAAGGCCCGCGTCGACGAGGTCGTCGGCCTAGTGCGCTCCTACCTGAAATGACGCCGCGCGCGTCCGCCGCGCCGCATTCCATCCCCCCCGTTCCGGAGATCGCCATGAAATCACGCGCCGCCGTCGCCTTCGCCCCCGGCCAACCTCTGCAGGTCGTCGAGCTGGACGTTGCACCCCCACGGAAAGGTGAAGTGCTGGTGCGCATCACCCACACCGCCCTGTGTCACACCGACGCGTTCACGCTGTCGGGCGAGGACCCGGAGGGCGTGTTCCCGGCGGTGCTCGGCCACGAGGGTGCGGGCATCGTGGTGGAGGTCGGCGAGGGCGTGACCAGCGTCAAGCCCGGCGACCACGTGATCCCGCTGTACACCGCCGAGTGCGGCGAGTGCCTGTTCTGCAAGAGCGGCAAGACCAACCTGTGCGTCGCGGTGCGCGCCACGCAGGGCAAGGGGGTGATGCCCGACGGCACCACGCGGTTCTCCTACAACGGCGAGCCGGTCTACCACTACATGGGCTGCTCGACCTTCAGCGAGTACACCGTGGTCGCCGAAGTGTCGCTGGCGAAGGTCAATCCCGAGGCGAATCCCGAGCACGTCTGCCTGTTGGGGTGCGGCGTCACCACGGGTATTGGTGCCGTGCACAACACCGCCAAGGTGCAGCCGGGCGACTCGGTCGCGGTGTTCGGTCTGGGCGCCATTGGTCTTGCCGTGATCCAAGGCGCGGTGCAGGCCAAGGCCGGGCGGATCATCGCCATCGACACCAACCCGGACAAGTTCGCGCTTGCGCGCGAGATGGGCGCGACGGACTGCGTCAATCCGAAGGACTCCGACATGCCGATCCAGCAGGTCGTCGTGGAGATGACCGGCTGGGGCGTGGACCACAGCTTCGAGTGCATCGGCAACGTCAACGTGATGCGCGCCGCGCTGGAGTGCGCGCACCGCGGCTGGGGCCAGAGCGTGATCATCGGCGTGGCCGGCGCGGGGCAGGAGATCAGCACGCGGCCGTTCCAGCTGGTGACCGGACGCAAGTGGATGGGCACCGCGTTCGGCGGGGTCAAGGGCCGCAGCCAGCTGCCGGGCATGGTGGAGGACGCGATGCGCGGCGAAATCCAGCTGGCGCCGTTCGTGACGCACACGCTGCCGCTTGACCGCATCAACGAGGCCTTCGACCTGATGCATGAGGGCAAGTCCATCCGCGCGGTGATCCACTACTGATTGACGCACTCTGTAGGAGCGGCTTCAGCCGCGATCGCAATGCGCCACGTGCCGGACTTTGTAGGAGCGACGTGAGTCGCGATCCAACCCATCCGGATGAGGCGAATCGCGACTTACGTCGCTCCTGCAGAAGGCACGCTCGCGGCTGAAGCCGCTCCTACAGCACGCAGGTGAAACCTTCATGCAGAAGATCGAATCCCACGCCAGCTTCGGCGGCACCCAGGAAGTCTGGCAGCACGCGTCCAGCACGCTGGGCTGCGACATGAAGTTCGCCGTCTACCTGCCGCCGCAGGCCGCCGACGGCCCGTGCCCGGTGCTGTACTGGCTCAGCGGCCTGACATGCAACGAGCAGAACTTCATCACCAAGGCCGGCGCGCAACGGTACGCAGCCGAGCACGGCGTGATCCTGGTCGCACCCGACACCAGCCCGCGCGGCGAGGGTGTGCCCGACGGCGATGGGTACGACCTGGGCCTGGGCGCCGGCTTCTACCTCAACGCCACCCGTGCGCCGTGGGATTCGCACTACCGCATGCACGACTACGTGGTCGACGAGCTGCCGGCGCTGGTGGACGCGCACTTCCCGACCACCACCGCGCGCGGCATCAGCGGGCACTCGATGGGCGGCCACGGCGCGCTGGTGCTGGCGCTGCGCAACCCGGGCCGCTACCGCAGCGTGTCTGCGTTCTCGCCGATCGTCGCGCCCTCGCGCGTGCCGTGGGGGGAGAAGGCGTTCACCGCCTACCTGGGCGAGGATCGCGATGCGTGGAAGGCATGGGACGCGTGCGAGCTGGTGCGCGATGCCAGCCAGCGCCTGGAGTTGCTGGTCGACCAGGGGGACGCCGACGAGTTCCTCGAGGAACAGTTGCGCCCGGAGCTGCTGCGCGAGGCCTGCGTCGCCGTTGGCCATCCGCTGCAATTGCGCATGCAGCCCGGCTACGACCACAGCTACTACTTCATCGCCAGCTTCATCGGTGACCACCTGGCGCATCACGCGCGCGCGCTCAAGGGTTGAGCCATTCCTTTGTAGGAGCGGCTTCAGCCGCGATCACATGCCACGTCGGCCGACGATTCCGGTTCGCGGCTGAAGCCGCTCCTACAGCGATCCGTGTGATTACGTCGCGCGCGGTCCAAGCGAGCACCTTCCCGAACGACCTTTACCGATAGGAGCGTCGTGAGTCGCGACCTGCGCAAGCGATTGACAGCCGGCGGTCGCGACTCGCGTCGCTCCTACAAGGTTCCGTTCAACTGCGTTTTGTCCGCTTCAAGCACGAAATCGGTGTAAGCGAAGCGCCCGTCGCGCAGCACGGTCCCGCCCCGCGTGACCTGCAGCGGCGCGTCGAACATCGGCCCGGCACGCACCAGCGTGTGGAACTCGCCGTTCTCGCCGCACGGGTCGCACGACGCGGGCAACGCGTCGAGCAGGGCGGCATTGAAATCGCGGCCACTGAACGCGGCGTCGAGCTGCTGCGTGTCCACGCAGCACAGCGTGGCGCGCAGGCCGCCGGCGATCATTTCGTTCGCCAGTGCCCCGGTATCGCTGCCGAACAGCGGGAACAGCGGCGTCCAACCGAGTCGGGCGCACAGCGCCTCGCGCCAGGCGCGGATGTCGGCCAGGAACAGGTCGCCGAACGCCAGCGTCGACAGCCCCGGCCAGCGCGCCTGCGCGCGCGCCAGGGCATCGGCGAACGAGGCTTCATAGACGGCGTTGTCGGCGCGCTGCGGAATCCAGGCCTCGATCACCGGCAGGCCGGCGGCATCGGCCTGTGCGTGCAGCACGTCGCGGCGGATGCCCTGCATCGAGATGCGGTCGAAGCCTTCGGTCAGCGTGGTCAGAAGGCCGACCACGCGCACGTCGTCGCGCTGGCGCAGGGTGTGCAGGGTCCATGCGGCGTCCTTGCCACCGCTCCAGGAAAGCAGGATGTCGGTCATGCGTGGATTATCGCCGTTGCGATAGCGACGCACGCCGCGTCGACAATCGCCCCCTGTAGGAGCGGCTTCAGCCGCGAGCGCTTTTCCGAAGGGCGTTCACCTGTAGGAGCGACGTGAGTTGCGACCGCGCCAGCCGGGGTGGGATCAGGGTCGCGACTTACGTCGCTCCTACAAAGGGGGCAGCAGTTGCGCCGGTAGGGGCATCGCGGCTGAAGCCGCTCCTACAGAAGCATGCGCATACGCGCGACGCCTCAGGCCGCGGTCACGTCGCGCAGTTCCCACGCGCTGCCTGCCAGCAGGCGCAGGCGCTGCTTGAGCACGTGGCCGGGGATGGAGCTGGTGACCAGCAGGTCGATGTGCAGGTCGTGCTGTTCGCCGTGCACGATCGCATTCGGGTCGGTCACGCCGAGGGCGGGGTCGACCTCGTCGGGCTCGTCCTGCAGCAGGCGCCAGCGCTCGAACAATGCCGGTTCGCGCAGGGCGTCCTGCAACTGCTCGGCGAAGCCGCCTGCGCCCTGCGCGGTGAACGACAGCGACGGCGTGGTGCCGCGTGCGCGGCTGCCATCTGGGAGTCGGATGTAGTAGCGGGTGGCCATGGTCGGCGTCTCGTTCTGGGATGGGGTCAGCCTAGGCGGGCGCGGCTCCACCGGCCGTGAACGGTCCGCCACCAGGGTGCCCCTTCCCCTCCCGGGAAGAACGGGGCGTCCGGGCAGGCCGGACGCCCCGTTGCCGGCCCCGCGCCCGTCGCGCGATCCGGCCCCCTGCGTTCTCAGTGAACGTGGCCCGCGCCGCCCTTCGGACAATGGCAGACCGCGGTCGGCCCGAACTGGGTGCCGAAGGTCTGGCCGTCGCGGTGGCGCTGCCAGTAGAAGACCGGTGCCGGCGCGGCGTCATTGCCGATCTCGGCCATGTCCGCGTCCACGTCGAACAGGCGACCGTCGACCATCACGTAGCGCGTGTCGATAGTGGCGCGGATGTTCTCCAGCGGGTTGCTGTCGAGCACCACCAGGTCGGCCTGCTTGCCGACCTCCAGCGAACCGATCTGGCGCGACAGGCCCAGGTAGTCGGCGCCGTCGATGGTGAACGCGCGCAGCGCCTCGAAGTTGGAGAACCCGCCCTGGGTCAGCATCCATGCCTCCCAGTTCGGGCTCAGGCCCTGCAGCTGGCCGTGGCCGCCCACCTGGATCTTGACGCCGGCATCGCGCAGCGTCTTCTTGGCCTTGGCGACCTCGATGTGCCAGTAGTCCCAGTCCGGCGCGGTCTCGCGGCGGATGCTGCGCGCGTCCAGCGTCTCGCGCGGGAAGAACCGGTTGAGCTTCTCGTCTTCCCACACGTTGTCGCGCGCGTACCACCAGTACTCGCCCGACAGCCCGCCGTAACTGACCACCAGGGTCGGCGTGTTGCGCACGTCGGTCTGCGACCACATCTGCACCACGTCCTTGTAGAGCGGGGCCACGGGGATGTTGTGCTCGATGCCGGTGGCGCCATCCAGGACCATCGTCATGTTGTGGTGGAAGGTGGAGCCGCCTTCCTCCACCACCAGCATGCCCAGCTCGCGCGCAGCCTGGTTGATCTGCTGGCGCTGGTCGCGGCGCGGCTGGTTGTAGCTCTTCACCGAGAACGCGCCGTTGGCCTTCATCCGGCGCAGGTGGCTGCGCGCGTCGTCCAGCGAATTGACCACCGCCTTGAAGTCGCCGTCGGCGCCATAGAGGATCGTGCCGGTGGAGAACACGCGTGGGCCGACCATGCGCCCGGCCTTCTGCAACTCGGCCTCGGAGAACACGAACTCGGTCGTCGCCGACGGGTCGTGCATGGTGGTGATGCCGAACGCCAGGTTGCTGTAGTACGCCCAGTTCTGCTGCGGGATGACGCCCTGGCCGAAGTGCGCGGCGTGCGCGTGCGCGTCCACGTACCCGGGGACGATGGTCTTGCCGCTGGCGTCGATGACGTTGGCGCCGGCGGGGATGTCCACTGACGCGCCGACGGCTTCGATCACGTCGCCGCGCAGGACGATCGTGCCGTTCTCGATCACTTCTTCGGCGTTCTCCGCATCGCGCATGGTGACGATGCGGGCGTTGGTGAAGGCGACCACCTCGTCGGGTGCATCCACCGCCACCGTCAGGCCCATCGGGATGCCCGGCTCCTCGAAGCTGGGCTTGGCCGGTTCGGCCGGCGCGCCGGGCAGGAAGGCGACGGCCTGGTCGAGTTCGCGCGAGTGGTAGCGGTCGCCCACCATCCAGTGCAGCGACTTGGAATCCGCGCCCCAGTGCAGGTAGCTGCCCACGTCCGCGCTGACCTGCGTCACCGGCACCGCCTTGCTCTCCTTGCTGAGCTCCACGGCCTTGCCGGTGGTGACCAGCGGGGCGACGTAGGCGTTGAACAGCTCGGTGAAGGCGACCCACTTGCCGTCGGGGCTCAGGTGCACGGCGTCGACGTACTTCAGGTCGAACACCTCGCGCGGGTCCTCGCCGTTGAGGCCGACCGACATCAGCTTCTTCTCCAGTCCGCCGCCGGTCAGGTAGTAAACGCGCGTGCCGTCGGCGCTGAACTGCGGGGACTCGCCGCTGTCGGCCACGCGCACCGCCTCGCCGCCGCCCGCCGGCATCACGTAGATGCCGCGGTCCTGCGACCACAGGCTGCCGGTCAACCCGCCGCCGCCGGTCCTGCTGTAGACGATGCGGCGACCGTCGGGGGAGAACCTGGGCCCGTAGTAGAAGCCCTTCTCGTCGGTCAGGCGCTTGCCGGTGCCGCCGCCACCCGCGTCGCGCACGTAGATCGCGCCGAGCGCTTCGTCCGACCACGTCGTGTACAGCAGCTTGCGGCCGTCGGCGCTGAAGCTGGGCTGGTACTCGTACAAACCGTCGTTGCCGGTCAGCCGCTGCGGCGTGCCGCCCGGCAGCTGCTTGCGCCACAGGTGGCCGACGGCGTGGAACACCACGGTGCGGCCGTCGGCGCTGGTGGCGACGTCGCGGATCATCTTCGGCGCGAAGCTGCCTTCGTCGATGGTCTGCTCGAAGCGCAGCGCGTCGGTGGCGGTCTGCTCGACGCTGGCGGTGAACGGGATGTTGCGTGCCTCGCCGCTGGCGATGTCGACGCGCCACAGCTTGCCCTGCGCCCACAGCACCACCGCGCGGTTGTCCGGCGTCCAGTCGAAGCCGGTGTACGGCCCGAAGATCGCCCACGCCTCCTGCTGGTCGTGGCTCAGCCCGTCCCACACCGGGCGCACCAGGCCGCTGGCCAGGTCCATCACGTGAAGCACCGACTTTTCGCGGATGCGCTTCACGAACGCCAGCGACTTGCCATCGGGCGAGGGCTGCGGCCGCACGGCGCCACCGGCGGTGCCGATGATCGTGTCGATCTCGCCGGTCTCGCGGTCCAGCCGCTTGATCGCGTAGATCACCCCGTGAGGGTCCTTGTTGTACTGGAAGGTCGGGCCCTGGCTGACGTCCTCGGAGAAGTAGACGTAGCGCCCGTCGGGCGACACCGCCGGCTCGCCCAGGTCCTGCTGGTCGTTCTTCTGCTTGGTCAGCTGCACGCCGCCACCCGCGGCCTGCGTGCCGCTGTGGTGGTACATCCACAGCTCGCCGGCGCCGAGCGAACGCTCGCCGGTGAAGTGCTTGCGGCCGATGATGAACTGGCCATCGGGTGTCCACGCCGGGTTGTTGAGCAGGCGGAAGTCTTCCTTGGTGACCTGCACCGGGTTGCGGCCGTCGGTGTCGATGCGCCACAGGTTGTTGCCGCCGCCGCGGTCGGAGGTGAAGGCCAGTTCGCGCCCGTCGGGCGAGAAGCGCGGCTGCACGTCCCAGGCCGGTCCGCTGGTGATGCGTTGCGCAGTGCCGCCGCCGATGGGCAACAGGTACAGGTCGCCCAGCAGCGAGAACGCGACCTGGCGGCCGTCGGGCGAGACGTCCACGTCCATCCACGTGCCTTCGTCGGTGTCGAAGCGGATGGTCTTGGTCGGGCCGTGCGCGGCCGACACGTCCCACTTCGCTTCCTCGGCCTCGTCGTCCTTGCGGGCGCCGCGCGCGGTCTGCAGCGGCGCCTGCGCCGGGTCGTTGCCGACCGGGTCGAGCGCGTCCTGCTCCAGTTGCACGGGCGGTGCGTCTTCTTCGGCCTGCTCCTGTGGCGAGGGCTGCGGGGCCGGTTGCGGCTGCTGGGCGAAGGCGGGGGTGGCGAGCGCGCTGGCGAGCGCGAGGACGAGCAGGCGACGGGTCGGGGTCATTGCGGGGCCGGATCGGGAACGAATCCGGCAGCCTAGCCGCGATCACCGCGCGCCATGTAGGCCGGAAGTCCTGCCGGGCCGTGCCGCATGTGGCGGTTCGGGCGTTTGCGCCCGCCACCTAACCTGTAGGAGCGACGTGAGTCGCGACCCGCGAAGGTGGCCATGCCCGCGCAGGTCGCGACTCACGTCGCTCCTACAACGGCGCGGATCATCCGATCGCGGCTGAAGCCGCTCCTACAGGAGGGTGCGTCACTCGAACGGCACCGTCTCGGCGGCGAAGCCCACCACCAGCGCGCCCTTGCCGACGTTGACCATGCCGGTGAGGCTCATGACGCTTTCGAACAGCTCGATGTTGTGCTCCGCGCACGCGTCCTTCAGGCGGGTGTAGCCTGGCAGCGCACGCATCTCCTCCAGCTCGCCGCCGTAGCTCAGGCACACCGTCGGCGTCATCAGGCCGGCGCGGATGCGCTTGATGGTGAAGTCGAACAGCCGTTCGACGGCCGGCTCGAAACCCTTGATCTTGGCCGCCGGCGCGGTCTCGCCGCGGTTGCAGTGCAGCACCGGCTTGATGTCCAGCGCACTGCCCAGCGCGGCGCTGAGCAGGCTGACGCTGCGGTCGTTCTTCTTGCGGGCGCGGGCGCGCAGGTAGTACAGGTCGCGCGGCACCAGGTAGCCCTGGGTGTGCAGCGCCAGGTTCTCCAGCCGCGCGCGGATCTTGGGCGCGCCCTCGCCGGCGTCGCGCAGGCGCACCGCCTCGACCGCGGTGATGCCCTGGGCCGAGAACAGGTTCTGCGTGTCGATCACGCGCAGGGCGAACGGCGTGGTGTTGCCCGCCGCGGCGCGCACTGCCTTGTAGTCGTTGAGGATCGCGAAGCTGGCCTGCTGCGCGTTGTCGAAGATCGGGCTGCGGCTGCGCGTGATGGTCATGCAGAACACGTAGTCGTAGTCGATCACCAGGCTCTGCAGGAACAGGTCACGGATCTGCTGCACCGTGAAGGGCATGGTTTCGGCTTCGGCGCCGCGCTCGGCGACGTGGGCGTGCAGGAACTCCAGCGTCGCCTCCTCGTCGCGGTGGTCGGCCAGCACCGCCTCGCCGATGCGGACGGTGATCGGCAGCACGGTCACGTCGTGCTGCTTCAGGTATTCCAACGGCAAGTCGCAAGCCGAATCGACGACGAGTCCAATGCGCATGATCCCCCCCGGGTGCTACGCCCCAAAATTGTGACGCGGAGCATACATTGGGCCGGCGCCGCGCTCATGCTGCATCGCGGCGGCCGGCCGTCGGGCCGGTCGTCAGGGCTGGCGGCGGATGCCCACCGGCAGCGCACTGACCCGCGTCATCCCGGTATCGGCCAGCAGGGCCGGGTCCTTGAGCGCGGCCACGGCGAAGTCGTGGGCGTCGTTGCCCCAGAACAGCTCGCCGTCGATCGACAGCGTCGGCACGCCATAGACGCCGGCCTCGATGGCCGCTTCGGTGTTGGCGCGCAAGGCGGCCTTGGTCGCATCGGCGCCGAGCACGGCCGGGTCGATGCCCATGGCGTGTGCGAGCGGGGCGATGGCCTCGGCGCTGTCGGCGGCGCGGCCGTCGCGCCAGATCCAGCTGAAGATCGCATCCACCGCCACGTGCGTGCTGCCTGCGGCGATGCACAGGCGCAGCGCCGGCAGCGGATTGAACGGGTGCGCCGGTGGGAACTCCAGCGGCACACCCTCGCGGCGCGCCTGCCACAGCACGTGGCGGTAGGTGAACTCGCGCTTCCCGGCAATCTCCGCCGGGCCCTTCTGGCCGTGCGCGCCCAGCACCGCGCCGAACATCACCGGCACCGGCGTCACCGGCGCCTCCAGGGTGCCGTCCTCGTGCAGCCGGCGCACCTTCTGCCACTGCAGGTAGGAGAAGGGCGAGATGAAGTCGAAGTACCAGAGCACGGCCATCGCGGGACTCCCTGTTCAGGCGGCAGGCGGGTCAGCGCCAGGCGCCGAGGATCAGTCCGTACAGCGCGAACTGCAGCACGTGGTAGCCCGAATCGATCATCCACGCCTTCACGCTGCGCTGGGAAAACGCGTAGTTGATGCCGAAGCTCATCGCCACGAAGAACACGCCGACCACGAAGCCGGCGCCGAAGCCGTCGGCGGCGCTGGCGTCGGGTGGCAGGAACGCGGCGAACATCAGCGCCGACAGCAGGCTGCACACGAATGCAATGGCGAAGATGCGCCCCTGGTGCGGCGCCGCGGCCGCCGGGTCCATGCCCATCTCGCGGCACCAGGCGTTCTTGAACACCCCGTACCAGAGCCCGCCCAGCGCGAAGGCGGACACGGCCGCGGCGATGATGGCGAACCAGTTGAGGTCGAGCGCGGGCAGGGGCGGCATGGCGGCGTCCGGTGGTGTGATAGGGGGAAGCCTAGCGCGGTTGGCTAACGGCCCACCCCGTCATCGTGGCGGCGATACCCCTCCCCCTGCTTGAAGGGGGAGGCTGGGAGGGGGTGCTCTTGCGGCTGCGTTCGTACTAGAAGCCCCCTCCCCAACCCGTCCGGCCCGTCGGCATAGCCGCCGGGCGTTCGGCTGACCGCAAGCCGATGGCTTGCAAGCGGTCCTTCTCACCCCCTGCAAGCAGGGAGGGAGTCGAGTCACCTCAGCGCGCCGTATCCCCCGACGGATACGCCCGCGGCAGGCCGCCGCGCTCGGCCGGCACCTTCGTGCGCAGGTAGCGGTCGCGCAGTTCGGTCTGGCGGCTGCGCATCTGGATCGCGCGCCCGTCCATCCACACCTGCAACGCCACCGCGCTGACCTCCAGCGGGTCGCCGCTCCACAGCACCAGGTCGGCACGCTGGCCGGGCGCGATGCGGCCGGCCTCGTCGCCCACGCCCAGCGCCTGCGCCGGCACCGTGGTCAGGCCGGCCAGGCCCTGTTCCCACGGCAGGCCCGCGGCCACGGCGTTGCCCGCCAGCTGGCGGATCTTGCGCGCGTTGTGGCTGCCGTCGCCGCTCTGGGCGAAGCTCACCGGCACGCCGGCGGCATGCAGGCGCGCGGCGTTTTCCATGGTGGCGCCGACCTGGTCGAAGTTCGCCGGCAGGTTGCCCAGCGGGTTGACGAACACCGGCACCCTGGCCGCCGCCAGTTCCGGCGCCAGCTTCCACGCCTCGGCGCCGCCGGCAATGGCGATGCGCACGTCATGGCGCTTGGACCAGCGCAGCAGCTGGCGGATGTCGGCGGCGCGATGTACGCCGACCACGACGCGCCCGCCACCGTCCAGGTAACTGGCCAGCGTGCGGCGTCCGGCCGGCGTCAGCAGCGCGGCGTTGGCGTCGGGGCCGATGCGGCCGCGCACCTCGTCGATCAGCTGGTCCAGGATCATCCACTGCGCGGCGCGCGAGTTGCCGCTCAATCCGGCCGCGCCGCTGCCCAGGTCGACGAACAGCACCTTGGCGCCGATCGGGTCCGGGTCGCCGTCCAGCCGCACCACTGCGCCCTGGCCGCCGATGATCGAGCCGCCGCTGGTGGTGTTGGCGCCCAGCAGCGTCCAGCCGATGCCCTCCACGCGTGCGACCGGCACCAGCACCGAGGCCGGGTTGTAGGCCAGCGTCACGTCGAACTCCGGACGCACCGTCATCTGCTTGGTTTCCGCGCCCAGCCCGAGCGAGGCATCGACCGTGCTGCGCTCGCCGGAGACTTCCTCCAGGCCGATCTCGGTGATGCCGCCGAACAGCGTCGGCGTCAGCGGCCGGCCCTGCGCGTCGACGGTCTGCGCGCCGGCGGGCGCCGACAGGCCGGGGCCCACCTGGCGCACCACGCCG
>MIDV01000036.1:15402-22131 GCA_001830245.1 Lysobacterales bacterium RIFOXYA1_FULL_69_10
CACGTCGGCGTTTTCCAGGGTGCCCTGTGCGCCGGCGGTGTGGACCTTGGCGTTGCGGATCAGCAGATCCTGGGCATTCGCACCCAGGGCCAACAGCGACAGCGTGGCCGCGGCCAGCGCCTTCATCGCGAGGCGGTTCATCGCACACCTCCGCTCATGCCGGCGGCATCGGTGGCGCCTTGCCCCAGCATGAAGTCCGACACCGGCTGGCGGCTGCGGTCGTTGCGGTCGTACAGGCGCGCGCCGTCGACGTAGACCTGCTCGGCCTGCGCGTAGACGCTGAAGGGGTTGCCGTTCCACAGCACGACGTCGGCCATCTTGCCGGCCTCCAGCGTGCCGGTCTCGTCGAGGATGCCCATCGACCGGGCGGGGTTGGCGGTGACCCAGCGGATCGCGCGCTCGGGCGCGATCTGCATGCCGGCGCGGCCGGCGCTGGCCATCACCTTGGCGGCCTCCTGGTTGAGGCGCTGGATGCCCTCGTCCGAATCCGAATGCACGATCGCGCAGCTGCCGTCCGGACGGTCGACCAGCGCGATGTTCTCCTGGATGCCGTCGAAGGCCTCCATCTTGAAGCCCCACCAGTCGGCCCACAGCGCGCCGCACACGCCTACCTCGGCGAGTCGGTCGGCCAGCTTGTAGGCCTCCACGCCGTGGTGGAAGGCGGCGACCTTGAAGCCGAACTCGTCGGCCAGGTCCAGCATCGTCGCCATCTCGTCGGCGCGGTAGCAGTGGATGTGCACCAGGATGTCGCCGTTGATCGCGCCGGCCAGCGTGTCGAGCTTGAGGTCGCGCTTGCCGCCGGTGTCGGCGTCGCTGTCGGCGGCGTCCTCACCCTGCCACCAGCGACGCTTGCGTGGGGTGCTCTTGGGCGTGTTCTTGTCGAGGTACTCGGCGGCGTCGATGAAGGCCGCGCGGTAGCCGGCGACGTTGCCCATGCGGGTGGACGGGCCGCCCTTCTGGCCGTAGACGCGCTTGGGGTTCTCGCCGCAGGCCATCTTCAGGCCCCACGGCGCGCCGGGGAACTTCATGCCCTGGTAGGTGGCGGCGGGAACGTTCTTGAGCGTCACGCCACGGCCGCCGACCAGGTTGGCGCTGCCGGGCAGGATCTGCAGCGAGGTCACGCCGCCGGCCAGCGCCGCGGCGAAACCCGGGTCCTGCGGCCAGACGGAGTGCTCGGCCCACACCGCGGCGGTCACCGGCGCGGTCGCCTCGTTGCCGTCGCTGTGCGCGTGCATGCCGGGGCTGGCGTACACGCCCAGGTGCGAGTGCACGTCGATCAGGCCCGGCGTCACCCACTTGCCGGTGCCGTCCACGCGCGTGGCGCCGGCCGGGGCCTGCAGCCCGCGACCTACCGCGGCGATGCGCCCGCCCTCCATCAGCACGTCGGCGCCGTCCAGGCGCTCGCCGGTGCCGGTCAGCACGGTGGCGTTGGTCAGCAGCACCGGGCCGGCGGCGATGGCCTGGTAGGTGCTGGGATACGGGTCGGCGACGAAGCGCGACGGCGCCTCGCTGGCGCCGGCGGCGGTGCACGCCAGCGCGGCGGCAAGCGCCGTCGCCAGCGCGGCGGAGTGAGGTCGAAGCATGGTGTGGATCCCCGGAAAGTGCGGCGCCATTGGGCGCTCGAGACGGCTCGATGACAGCCCCCGCACCGTAGCCCCGGGGCCCGGGCGTGCCAACCCTGACGATGGTCATGCACCGCAGTGACGGGGTTGGCGGTAATCGACTGGCCCGACTCCGCAAGGTTCCAGTCTCTTCGCTCGCTCCTTGCCGTCATCCCGGCGAACGCCGGGATCCATCTTGACCTTCGCTTCAACGCCGTCCTCTGCGGCGCCGCCGGACCCGACAGTCCAGATGGGTCCCGGCATCCGCCGGGACGACGGTCACGAAGATACGTAAGCTCGACCAGCCTCCAGCCTCCAGCCTCCAGCCTCCAGCCTCCAGCCCCTAATCCCCCCCATGAAAGACAAAGACCAGATCGTCACCAACTGGCTGCCGCGCTACACCGGCCTGCCGCTGGACGCCTTCGGCGAGCACATCCTGCTGACCAACTTCGGCGGCTACCTGCACACCTTCGCCCGCCTCACCGGCGCCGAAGTGGTCGGGCTGGACCGGCCGATGCCCAGCGCCACGGCAGACGGCATCACCATGATCAACTTCGGCATGGGCAGCCCCAACGCGGCCACGCTGATGGACCTGCTGTCGGCGATCTGCCCGAAGGCCGTTCTGTTCCTGGGCAAGTGCGGCGGGCTCAAGAGGAAGAACCAGCTCGGCGACCTGGTGCTGCCGATCGCGGCGATCCGCGGCGAGGGCACGTCCGACGACTACCTGCCGCCGCAGGTGCCGGCGCTGCCGGCGTTCGCGCTGCAGCGCGCGGTGTCGACGATGATCCGCGACCTCGGCCACGACTACTGGACCGGCACCGTCTACACCACCAACCGGCGGGTGTGGGAGCACGACGACGCGTTCAAGGAGCGCCTGCGCGAGATGCGCTGCATGGCCATCGACATGGAAACCGCGACGATCTTCGCCGCCGGCTTCGCCAACCGCATCCCGTGCGGCGCGCTGCTGCTGGTGTCGGACCAGCCGATGATCCCGGAAGGCGTCAAGACCGAGCTGTCGGATGCGCGCGTGACCAGCGACTTCGTCGACAACCACATCCAGGTTGGCATCGAGGCGCTGAGGCTGATCCGCCGCCACGGCAAGTCGGTGCGCCACCTGCGCTTCGACGAGTGACGCGCCCTCAATCCGGCACGTGGATGCGGTCCTTGATGTGCTTGAGGTGGGCGACGATGGTGAAGGTCATCACCACCAGCAGCGACCACGAGCTCCACTTGCCGACGTGCACCGTCGACCACGCGCCGAGCTGGTCCGGGTAGGCCCACACGCCCATCAGCGTGCTGAAGTTCTCCGCCAGCCAGATGAAGAAGCCGATCAGCACGAACGCGAGCAGCATCGGCATGCGGCGCTCGCGGTCCAGCGGGCGGAAGCTGACGGTGGTGCGCGCGTACACGCCCAGCGCGGCCGCCGCGATGTACCAGCGGTAGTCGCCGATGAAGTGGTGGGTGAAGAAGTTGGCGTAGATCAGCACCGCCACCAGCGTGGCCAGCCAGTACGGCGGGTGGTGGCGCACGCGCACGTCCAGCAGGCGCCAGGCCTGGATGACGTAGCTGCCCACGGCGGCGTACATGAAGCCCGAGAACAGCGGCACGCCCAGCACCTTGGTGTAGGCCGGGTCCGGATACGACCACGAGCCGATCGCCGGCGACACCTTGAACGCTTCCAGCGCGAACCCGACCACGTGGAACAGCGTGATCGCCTTGAGCTCGTCGCGCGTCTCCAGCCCCGTGGCCAGCATCGCCCACTGCGCCAGCACCGCGACGAGCAGCAGGACGTCGTAGCGCGGCAGGCCGAGCACGCCCTCGCGCGGGACCAGCACCATCGCGGCGAAGATCACCACGGCGAACAGGCACGCGCGTGCCTCCTTGATGCCGAAGAACACGAGCTCGGCCACGCCGCGGCGCAGACCGGTCAGGTCCGGCCGTGGCGCGGCGTTGGACAGTGCGGCATCGAAGGCGTGCAGCGGCATGGCGGTGTCCGGGTGGGGGACGCGAACCGGCGGCGAAGCGTAGCGCGGCGTCAGCCGTTGCGTGCCAGCGGCCCGGACAGGCGCGCCATCAGGTGCGCATCGACGAACCGGCCGTCGCGCCAGGCGTACCCGCGCGCCGTGCCCTCGCGGACGAACCCGCAGGCCTCGTACAGCGCGATCGCCGCGGCGTTGTCGGTATAGACCTCCAGCTCGATCCGGTGCACCGCCAGCCAGCCCTCGCACAGGTCGATGGCGGCCTGCAGCAGGGCCCGCCCGACCCCGCAGCCGCGCGCGGTTTCCGACACCGCCATGCCGACATTGGCTACGTGCCGGCGCCGGTGGCGGGCATGGGTCGCGATGCCGATCTGGCCGAGCACCTCCTCGTCCTCGCACGCGACCAGGCTGTGGAAGTGTTCGTCGGTGCCGCCCAGCCGCTTCTCCCACAGCGCCCGCGACGGATGCGGCAGTTGCAGGGTGGAGGCGTAGTTGCTGGGCTGGGCGTAGATCGCGCGGACGGCGTCGATGTCGCCCGGCCCGCTGTGGCGGATGTGCATGGGTGGCTCCGGGGCCGGTTCCTGTGCCGGCCACCGCAGCGTGCCCCGTCGCGGCGCGGCCGGCAATGCCCTTCGCAGTACCCGTGGCAGCGCCAATCCCAGCGCCTGCGATGCCGACGCGGCACACTGGCGCCCGGCCGGGGATCCCCGGCATCGATCCGGAGGAAACCCGCATGGAGCAGGCCCTGTACCTGGTGCTCGGCGCCGCGCTGACCTGGACGTTCTATTTCGTCCAGCGGCGGGTGGAGCGCCGCCCCGACATGGAAGCCATCGATCGCCACGAGAAGCTGCTCGCGCTCAAGCAGGGGCTGGAGCGTGCGGACGTTTCGCTGGACGACCTGCGGCGCTTCGAAGCGCGGTTGATCGGCCAGGCCGAAACCGCCGCGCGCATCGCCGACCGCTACTTCACCCAGGCCGAGCACGTGGCCCGGCAGGTGGCGGTGGACGACATCAGTGATGCACAGATGCAGGCGCGCGCGGTACAGGCGTTCGAAGCCGCCGACGCACGCCTGCGCGCGCTGGTCGCGCACCTGCGCACGCAGCTCGATGGCGAGGCGCTGGCCACGTTCGAACACGCGCATGCCACTTGGCTGGAACTGCGCGAGCGCTACGCCGCCTTCATCGCCGCCAGTTACGCCGGCGGCGGCATCCGTCCACTGATCCACGCGGTGACGCTGGAAGGCATCACGCTGGGCTGGATAGCGGAACTGGAAACGCAGCTGGGCAACGGCGACGACGACATCGAAGGCGACGACCTTGTCGAGACATAAGCCGACGTGGTGCCAACACCCCGCGTGGCCTTCCGGTCACCCGGTGACGGCGCGGGACTTGTTACGGTAGCCGGCCCCATTCGTAGCAAGGAGTTCCCATGTCCGTGACCGCCAAGGAAGTCGTCGATTTCTGGCGCGATGCCGGCCCCGAGCGCTGGTTCGCCAAGGACGAGACGTTCGACGACATGTGCGAGATGGCCTTCGGCGACGCCTCCGACGACGCGGTCGCCGGTGGCATGGAGGACTGGGAGTCGGATGCCGAGGGCGCGCTGGCGCTGGTGATCCTGCTGGACCAGATCCCGCGCAACACCCACCGCGACAGCGCCAAGGCCTACGCCGGCGACGAACGCGCGCGGCGCGTGGCCGATGCCGCGATCCAGAGCGGCTTCGATGTGCAGGTCGCGCCGGAGCTGCAGCGCTTCTTCTACATCCCGTTCATGCATTCCGAGTCGCTGGAGGACCAGCAGCGCTCGGTCGAACTCAACAGCGCGTCCGGCGATGCCGACTCGGCCAAGTGGGCGCAGCACCACCACGACATCATCGAGCGCTTCGGCCGCTTCCCGCATCGCAACGCGCTGCTGGGACGCGAGAGCACCGACGAGGAGAAGGCGTTCCTGGCCGAAGGCGGCTTCGGCAGCTGATTCCTGAGGAGCGCGCTCTTAAAGCCCCTCTCCTGATGGGAGAGGGGTTGGGGTGAGGGTTCGGCGGAGTCAGCGAAAGCTGATCATCCGTCGCCTCGCCGAACCCTCATCCGTCACTTCGCTTTCCTTCTCCCGAGGGGAGAAGGAAAGCGGACAAAACCGATCAGTACTGGGCCACCGACGTATCGACGTCCTTGGCCCACGCATCGATCCCGCCCGTGACGTTGAACACCCGCGTAAAGCCCAGGCCGCGGAAATGCTCGGCCGCCTGCGCGCTGCGCTGGCCGTGGTGGCAGAGGAACGCGAGCGGCGTGTCCTTGGGCAGCGCTTCCAGCTTCTCCAGGCCGGCATTGCCCTCCAGCGTCTCGAACGGCGCGTTGACCGACGCCATTGCGCGCTCCTCGGCCGGACGCACGTCCACCAGCGTCAACTCGCCGGCCTGCACGCGCGCGGCGGCATCGCCGGCGCTGATCGCCTGCACCTTCGGCGGCGCGTTGGGGTTCTCTATCACCAGGCCCCGGCCACGCGCGTCGTCGACCCAGTCGATCGACAGCCCGCGCGCACGGCGCGCACTGGCGGCGTCGAACTGCACGCGCACGCCGTCCACCTCGGCGGCGATGGCGTTGGCGTCCAGCGGTGCGAGCGCGAGCTTGGCGGTGTAGTGGCGGTCGATCTCAAGCGACACCGCGAACTGGCCCTGGGCCGAGGCGCCGGCCACCGACTCGCGCAGCATCTTCGCCGCGGCCGGAGTGATGCTGATCTCCGGCGGCGTGCGGTCCGGCGGCGGCAGGCCGAGCGCGGCATTGAGCTCACCGCTGGCGGCCATCTGGCCGATGATGTCGCTGCCGCCGACGAGCTCGCCGCCGATGTAGAGCTGCGGGATGGTCGGCCACTGGCCATACACCTTGATGCCTTCGCGGATCTCCGGGTCCGAGAGCACGTCGACGTGCGCGTACTCCACGTCCAGCGCGTCCAGTGCGCCCGCCGCCTTGGCCGAAAACCCGCACTGCGGTGCCTGCGGCTGGCCCTTCATGAACAGCACGACGCGGTTGTCGCGCAGCAGGGTTTCGATACGGGTTTGCAGGGCGGGGTCGAGCGACATGGCGTAGATCCGGTAACAACGTGGGGGCGTGGATTGTACGCCCGGCCGCCTGAGCGACCGCTGGCGCGAGCGGCCG
>MIDV01000036.1:22167-27998 GCA_001830245.1 Lysobacterales bacterium RIFOXYA1_FULL_69_10
ATGCCCGACGCCCCGTCCCTCCGCCTGCCTGCCGACCCGCACCGCCCGCCGCGCCGGCCGCATGCCTGGGCGTGGGCGTTCGGCGCGTCGCAGGCGGTGCTGGTGGCGGCGTGGTGGCAGTGGGGCTGGCGCGTGGGCGTGCCGCTTCTCTTCCTGACCCATGGCGCGCTGGTGTGGGGCACGCTGTGGCCGGCCTCGCGCCTGTTCGGGCCGGTGCTGACCCGGTTGCCCGCTCGCGAGCCCGTGGTCTGGCTGACGATCGACGACGGCCCGTCCGACGACACCGCGGCGATGCTGGACCTGCTGGAGGCGCATGGCGCGCGCGCCACGTTCTTTCTGGTGGCCGATCGCGCGGCAGCACGGCCGGACGCGGTGCGCGAGATCGTCCGGCGCGGCCACACCGTCGGCAACCACAGCGCCGCGCACCCTTCGGCGTGGTTCTGGGCGTTGCCGCCGGCCCGGATGCGCGCGGAGATCGACCGCGGCCAGGCGATCCTGGGCGAACTGGCCGGCACGCCGCCGCGCTGGTTCCGCGCCGTGGTCGGCATGGCCAACCCGTTCGTGCACGCGTCGCTGCGCCGGCACGGGCTGGCGCGGGTCGGCTGGAGCGCGCGCGGGTTCGACGCGATCGCCGCCGATCCCGCCGCCGTGGTCGCGCGGATCGAGCGCGGCCTGAAGCCCGGTGCGATCGTGCTGCTCCACGAAGGCGCCGGCCACGGACGCAATGTCGAGATCCTGGACCTCCTGTTGCAACGGCTGGCTGCGCTGGGCTACCGCGCGGTGTTGCCGGAGCAGTTGGCTGCGGCACGGGTACACGAAGCGGTCGTCGATCCGGGCTGATGCAGGGCGAGTCCTCAGCCACGAAGCCGCACGGATAAAGGCGGACATTTGAGGGGCTGCTTGTTCCCGTCATTCCAGCCTGCGCGGGAATGACGGCCCATACCAATGCCGCTGCCGACCTGCCCGCGGATATGCGAAAGTCCGCCGACCCCGTTGCGCCCACCGCCCCCGGACCCCATCCCATGAAGCCCACGCTGCTGCTTGCGACGCTGATGACCCTGACTTCGACCGCCACCGCCACCGCCCAGACCCTGCCCACTCCACCGGACGCGGAGCGCCGCCCGCATGTGGTCAAGGCCCCGCACGGCGCCGAGCGCAACGACGAGTACTACTGGCTGCGCGACGACGCCCGCAAGGCGCCGGACATGCTGGCCTACCTCAACGCCGAGAACGCCTACGCCGACGCGGTGATGGCGCCGCTCAAGCCGCTGGAGGACGCGCTGTACGAGGAGATCGTCGGGCGCATCAAGCAGGACGACAGCTCGGTGCCGTACCGCGAGCGCGGCTGGTGGTACTACAGCCGCTTCCAGGCCGGCCAGGACTACCCGATCTACGCCCGCCGCCGCGACGCCGAGGGCATCGACGCGGTGTCCATCCAGGCCGCCAACGACGCCGGCGACTTCGAAGGCGAGCAGGTGCTGCTGGACGTCAACACGATGGCCGCCGACAAGGACTACTTCAGCGTCGGCGACTGGGCCGTCAGCCAGGACAACCGCCTGCTGGCCTGGGCCGAGGACGACGTCGGCCGCCGCCAGTACGTCATCCGCATCAAGAACCTGGAAACCGGCGAGGTCCATGCTGACCGCATCGAGGGCGTGTCGGCCAACCTGGTCTGGGCCGACGACAACCGCACGCTGTTCTATGTCGAGAACGATCCGGAAACGCTGCTCACCGTCCGGGTGAAGAAGCACGTGCTGGGCACGCCCGCCAGCGACGACGCGCTGGTGTACGAGGAAACCGACGACAGCTTCTACATGGGCATCGGCCGCACCCGCGACGACCGCTACATCTGCATCGGCGTGGAAAGCACCGTGTCGAGCGAGATGCGCTGCGCGCCGGCGGCCGACCCGCAGGCCTTCACCGTGCTGGCCCCGCGCCAGCGCGACGTCGAGTACGACGCCGACCACCACGGCGGCCGGTGGGTGATCCGCACCAACGCACCGGGCGCCGACGGCACGCCTGCGAAGAACTTCAAGATCGTGACCGCGCCCAGCGACGCCACCTCGCGCGAGCAGTGGCAGGACTGGGTGGCGCACGACGGCGACGTCTTCATCGACGGCTTCGAGCTGTTCGACGGCTTCACCGCGGTGGCCGAGCGCTCCGGCGGCCTGGAGCGGCTGCGCCTGCTGCGCGATGCGCCGGGCACCGCGGATGCCTCGCAGGACTACGTCAAGGTGGACGAGCCGGCGTACTCGATCGGCCTGTCGACCAACGCCGAGCCCGACACCGACTGGCTGCGCTACAGCTACACCTCGATGACCACGCCGGCCACGACCTACGAGGTCAACATCGCCACCGGCGAGCGCCGCCAGCTCAAGCAGCAGCCGGTGATCGGCTACGACCCGGCCAAGTACGAGACCGAGCGCCTGTGGGCGACCGCGCGCGACGGCACGAAGATCCCGGTGTCGCTGGTCTACCGCAAGGGCTACAAGAAGGACGGCACCGCCGCGCTGCTGCAGTACGCCTACGGCAGCTACGGCAACTCGATCGACCCGACCTTCAACCTGCCGGCGGTCAGCCTGCTCGACCGCGGCGTGGTCTACGCCATCGCGCACATCCGCGGCGGCCAGGAGATGGGCCGCGCGTGGTACGACGCCGGCAAGCTGCTCAACAAGAAGAACACCTTCACCGACTTCATCGACGTCACCCGCTTCCTGGTGGAGCAGGGCGTGGCCGCGCCCGACCGCGTGGCGGCCTACGGCGGTAGTGCCGGCGGGCTGCTGATGGGGGCGATCGCCAACATGGCGCCGCAGGATTACCGAGTGATCCTGTCGCAGGTGCCGTTCGTGGACGTGGTCACCACCATGCTCGACGCCAGCATCCCGTTGACCACCAACGAGTACGACGAGTGGGGCAATCCCGAGGACGCGCAGTACTACGACTACATGCTGTCGTACTCGCCCTACGACAACCTCACCGCGCAGGCGTACCCGGCGACGTTCGTCGGCACCGGGCTGTGGGATTCGCAGGTGCAGTACTGGGAGCCGGCCAAGTACGTGGCGAAGCTGCGTGACGTGAATACCGGCACCGAGCCGGTGGTGTTCCGCACCAACATGGACGCGGGCCACGGCGGCAAGTCCGGCCGCTTCCGCCGGTATCGCGAGATGGCGGAGATGTACGCCTTCGCGCTGGACCGGCTGGGGGTGGCGGATACCGCGTCCACGCCGGCGTCTGCTGCGAAGTCGGACTGACGGCCACGCCGCGCGCCTGCCTTCTTGTCGCCCTGGACGCAGTGAAGGGTCTGCCTGCCGCTTGAGCGAGCGAAGCGGGAGCGCAGGGCTCCCGCTGCGCCCGGGACGGGATCGAATCACAGGCGCGTCGCTGGCATGAGTCGACACGATCCGGACACCGGGCATGCGTCCTCGCGCTTCCGCTGGGCGTGGTGGCTGCTGGCCTATGGCGCGCTCGCCCTGGGCGTGATCGGCGTCGTGGTGCCCGGGTTGCCGACGGTCCCGTTCATCCTGCTGTCGGCGTACGCGGCCGCGCGTGGCTCGCGGCGCCTGCACCGCTGGCTGCTGGCGCACCCGCGGTTCGGCCCGATGATCCATGACTGGCAGGAACACGGCGCCGTCGCGCGGCGCTCCAAGGTGCTCGCCATCGGCACCATGGCGCTGTGCGCGGCGGTGATGTTCCTGACCGCGCCACGTGCGTGGATGGCCGCGACCGGCACCGCGATCATGGCGGTGGTCGGCACCTGGCTGTGGCACCGCCCCGAACCGCCGCGCTAACTACGCAGCCGCCTGCACCGGGGCTACACTGCGGCGATGGACATCCGCCCCGCATTGAACCTCATCGTCCCGGCTCTGCTGGCCCTTTCGCTCGCCGCCTGCGGCAACAAGGGCCCGCTGGTGCAGGCGCCGGCCGCCCCGGTCGATCCCGAACAGGCCCCTGCCACGCCGACCGGCGAAGTGCCGGTGGAGCTGGCCCCGGCCGAAGCCGATACCGACACCTCCGACGAGGTCGTGCAGGACGGCATGCTGATCAACGAGGACGAGGCTACCGACGATGCCGTCGAGCCGCCGGCCGACGACACGCCGCCCGAGCCGACCGACGACGACGGGAATGGCTGACCGCGCCGCTGCGCCGGATCCTGCCGTACTGCGTTTCAGCAAGATGCACGGTGCGGGCAACGACTTCGTTCTGCTCGACCTGCGCGGCGGGCGACCCGCGCCGTCGCCACAGCTGTGCCGCGCGCTGGCCGACCGCCACGCCGGCGTCGGTTGCGACCAGATCCTGACCGTCGAGGACGCGCCGGACACCGGCGTCGTCGCCGCGTACCGCATCTGGAACAGCGACGGCAGCACCGCCGGGCAGTGCGGCAATGGCGCGCGCTGCGTTGCCGCCTGGCTGGTGCGCGATGGCGCGGCGGGCGAGGGGGACTTCGTACTCGCCAGCCCGGCCGGCCACCACGGCGTGCAACGGCTGGACGATGGCCGCTACCGCATCGCGATGGGGGTGCCGGACTTCGATCCGGCGCGCATCCCGCTGGCAGGTTTCGACGCGGCCGACAGCTACACCCTGCAGTCCGACGGCGGCACGGTCGCCTTCGGCGCGGTGTCGATGGGCAACCCACACGCGGTCATCGAGGTCGAGGACATCGACACCGCACCGGTCGAGGCGCTCGGCCGTTGGCTGCAGGCGCAGCCGGCGTTCGCGGACTCGGTCAACGTGGGCTTTGCACAGGTCACCGGCGAGGACCGCATCCGCCTGCGCGTGTTCGAGCGCGGCGTCGGCGAAACGCTGGCCTGCGGCAGCGGTGCCTGCGCGGCCGCGGCGGTGCTGATGCGGCGCGGTCGCATCGCGCGACGCGCGACGGTCGCGTTGCCCGGCGGCGAACTTGAAATCCACTGGCCGGACGATGCCGCGGGCATCACCATGGCCGGGCCGGTGGCATTCGTATTCGAAGGAGAGTGGTGGGCATGAGCGATACACGCGAAGCGCTGGGCGCGCACGAGGTGGCGGCCTGGCTGCGGCGGCACCCGAAGTTCCTGCAGCAGTTCCCCGACCTGGCCATCACCCTGGTGGTGCCGCGCGACGAAGGCCCGGCCGCGTCGCTTGCCAGCTACCAGCTGGAGGTGCTGCGCGACAAGAATCGCGAGCTGACCCGTCGCCTGCACGAGCTGTTCGGCAACGCCCAGGAGAACGAGCGCCTGGCCGTGCGCACCCACCAGCTGACCCTCGCGCTGATGCGCCAGCCCTCGCGCGCCGACGTGGTGCGGGCGATGGCGGCCACGCTGGCGGAGGACTTCAACGGGGACCTGGTGCGCATCGTGCTGTTCGAGCCCATCGACGGGCTGGAGGACGCCGACTGGCTGCAGGTGATTGACGCTGGCGATGCGCGCCTGGCGCCGTTCGCCGACTGCCTGGCCGAGGGCGCGCCGCTGTGCGGCCGCCTGCAGCCGGCCAAGCACGACGTGCTCTACGGCGACCGTGCGCAGGACGTGCAGTCCACCGCGCTGCTGCCGCTGCCGGGCATCGGGTTCGTGGCGGTCGGCAGCGGCGATGCCAACCGCTTTTTCCCGGGCATGGGCACGCTGTTCCTGCGGATGATGGGCGAGGCGTTCGCGGCGGCGCTGGCGCGCGACGCGCGCTGAGGCCGGGAACGCGCGGGCACGCCAATGAGCGCGGTCGACCAGTTCCTGTCCCACCTCGACGTCGAGCGCCGCGTCTCTCCCCATACGCTCGCCGCATACCGCCGCGACCTGGACGCCCTAACGCTCTGGGCCACCGACAACGGGCAGACGGTGGAAGCGCTGCAGGCCTATCACATC
>MIDV01000036.1:28004-28516 GCA_001830245.1 Lysobacterales bacterium RIFOXYA1_FULL_69_10
TTCGTCGCCGCCGAGCACCGCCGCGGCCTGACGCCCAAGAGCTTGCAACGGCGGTTGTCGGCTTGCCGCAGCTTCTACGCCTGGCTGCTGCGCAACGGCCACATCAAAGCCAGCCCGGCGGCGGCCATCCGTGCACCCAAGGCCCCGCGCAAGCTGCCGCAGGTGCTGGACCCGGACGAGGCCAAGGCGCTGGTCGAGGTGCCCACCGATGTACCGCTGGGCGTGCGCGACCGCGCGCTGCTCGAGCTGTTCTATTCGTCGGGGCTGCGTCTGTCGGAGCTGTGCGGCCTGCACTGGCGCGACCTGCAGCTGGACGACGGGCTGGTGCACGTGCTCGGCAAGGGCAGCAAGCAGCGCATCGTCCCGCTGGGCTCGCACGCGCGCACCGCGCTGGGCGACTGGAAGCGCGAATCCGGCGGTACCGCCGACACGCCGGTGTTCCCCGGACGAAAGGGCCCGATCACGCCGCGCGCGGTGCAACTGCGCTTGCGGCAGCTGGCGCAGCGCCAAGG
>MIDV01000037.1:0-673 GCA_001830245.1 Lysobacterales bacterium RIFOXYA1_FULL_69_10
TGACGGGAGGAGGAGCAGGTGCCCCGTCAACATACTTCCAAGCTCATGATGCTTGCGAGGCAAACGCAAGGAAGTAACAATCCCCCGGGACCGCTATGGAGGGGCGGTCCCGGAAAAAAAGCAGGCAGGAAACCTCTCATATAGGAGGAACTGAACATGTATCTCACCCGTGGGCATGGGTATTACACGCCGGATGGACAACAGCGCACGTCAAGGGGATTGTTCCTCCTCCTCGTCCAGCCTAACGACTGGGAGGAAGGAAACCCCGCCTTCTTGCCCATCAAGGTATGCGTCCGCACTGTTGCCCTGCAACAATGTGGACACTGGATGATGGGGACGGCACGGCTCTACGGCCACTCCTACACGATGAGTGGTGCGTATGGCGGGGATGGGCTGACCATGTCGGTCCCGCGGGCTGTCTATGATCGCTTGCTCGTTATGCTCCCCCCGGAATTGCACGAGGCGTGGAACAAGGGAGGAGGATGGAATAGCGCCGGCAGCGAGGCTGGTGCAATGCGGAGGTGGGCACTGGCCCACTTGGAGGAGCTGAGAAAATGAGATTCGTTGTCGAAACGTATCGCCCTGGCAAGGGCGGAGTGAAGTATCGTGTCTGGCGAGAGGGGGAGTTTTCGTGTGACCACCTCTCGCCGTCTATGACGACGACGGCAGTATT
>MIDV01000037.1:722-9539 GCA_001830245.1 Lysobacterales bacterium RIFOXYA1_FULL_69_10
TACTTCAACGCCATCAACGGCGGGCGGTTCGAGGTTGCCCATGCGCTGTGGGCCGATGCCGGACGCGCCAGCGGCCAGTCGCCCGCGCAGTTCGCCGATAGCTTCGGCGGCACGTCGGGACTGGACGTCGACGTGCTGGAACCCGGGCGGATCGATCCCGCCGCAGGCTCGCGCTACATCGAAGTGCCGGTGGCCTATACCGCGACCGCGGCCGACGGCACGCAGCGTCGCTTCGTCGGCGCCTACACGCTGCGCCATTCCGTGGTCGACGGCGCCGGCCCCGAAGCCGGCCAATGGCGCATCGCATCGGCGGACCTGCGCGAAGTCCAGCCCTGATGCGGCACCTCGCGGTGGATGACCCGCGGCCGCGCGTGGTACTGGATACCAATGCGTGGCTGGACCTGCTGCATTACCGCGATCCTCGCGGGCAGGCGCTGGCCAACGCACTGGCCGCCGGCGAGGTGGTCGCGATCACCCACGGCGAATGCCATGCCGAGTGGCAGCGGGTGCTCGGCTACCGGCAACTCAAGCTGGATGACGACGCCAAGGCGGCGTTGGATGCAGCTCACGATGCATTGGCCCACCACTGGATCGGCGCATCGCCAACCCCGGATGACGGCCCCGCGCTGCCGCGCTGCGACGATCCGGACGACCAGAAATTCATCGAGCTTGCGGCGCACTGCGGCGCGAAGTGGCTGGTCAGCCGCGACCGCGCCGTACTGGCGCTGGGCAAGCGAACCGCGCAGTCAGGACTGTTCTGGATCCTGACGCCCGAGCAATGGGGCGTGGCGCACGCGCCGGCTTGAACGCGGCACCTGCCGTCGTCCCGGCATAACCCGGGACCCCATCCTGCCGGTCGAGACGCGGCAACGGCCTGGAAGACCAGCTGCCGCCCGGCATCCACCGCCGATGAGGGATACGCGATGCGGATCAAGATGGATCCCGGCGTTCGCCGGGATGACGGGATAAAGGATCAAATGTCCCAGTGACGGTTACCGGTCAGATCTCGAACCGGTACGACAGCTTCACCAGCAGTTGCTCGCTGTCGCGCAGGTCGAAGGCATCGCCCAGCCGGCCGAACGCGTCGCGCCCTTCCAGCCGCTGGAAGCCGTCCAGGTCCTCGTCGAAGAACTCGCCGCCGCGCACGTAGGCGATGTAGAGGTACGACAGCGGCGCCAGTTCGTAGCGGTAGCGCACCTGGAACGCCAGGTTGCTGAGCGTGAAGTCCGGGATCGCCTCGTCCACCGCAACCGGCGTGCCGTCGTCGGCGACGCGGTACGCCTGCCGTGCATGCGCGTCCAGCCCGATCGATTCCAGCCGCACGCGCAGTTGCTGTTTCGCGTCGATCAGCCACGTGCTGCCCAGCGACAGGAACACCTGGTCGGACCGGTACGTGCCCACCAGGTTGTCGCCGCGCCAAAGCAGCCAGTCCGGGTTGTGCGACAGCTGGGTGCCGCCGAAGAAGCTCAACCGGTCGTTCACCTGGTACGCCGGCTCGACGTACAGCTGCACCTGGCCCTCGTCCATGCCGCCCAGGCCTTCGGCCGCGTAGCGCGCCTCGCCGTAGACCGACCACGGGCTGTCGCCCTGACGCGGGCGGAAGCGTTCGTAGTACAGGTACAGCTTGCCCGGCACGTCGACCACGCCGTTGCCACGCGTCACCAGGTCGTCGTGGCCTGAGGTGAACGCGGCGATCTCGAAGAAGTCGTTGCCGCCGTCGCGGCGCTCGCCCTGGCGGTTGAGCGAAGCGGCGTCGGCGAGGTGCACACCGTTGTCGTTGGTGCGCCGCGATACCGCACCACGCCAGAAATGCGAGGCGTGGGCGGACGTCTCCGGCAGGTCGGTGATGCGGCGGCCCAGCTCATAGCGCAGGTAGTTGAAGTTGTTGCGCTCCAGGTAACCGAAATCATTGAGCTGCAGGTCGTCGCCCAGGTGCACCGCGTACAGCTGCTGGCGCCACTGGTTGCCCAGGTCGTGGTTGACCATGACCTGCGCACCGGTGTCGTCGATGCGCTGCCCGTTCTGATCGACCTGCGAGCCGGCCACCGCCGTACGCACCGACAGCTGGTCGTTCGGCCGCCACTGGTGGTCGACCTCGAACACATTGGCCTCGCGGTCCAGGAACGGCCGCTCCACGCGCGTGGCCATCGCGCCCAGGCCGTGGCCGTCGAAATCGCGGGTCACGCGCGCGGCGAAGAAATCGCGCCCGGCGTCGCCGTCCTCGCTGGCGGCGAACACGCCGTAGTTCAGTCCCAGCCCGCTGCCGTTGAGCTTGACCGCAGCCGCCACGTCCGACGCGCCGCTGCCGTCGTCGGCCTCCGCGCCGACGCGGCGGGTGTACAGCAGGCGGCTGTTGTTGTTGATCGAGCCGAACGGGACATCGAAGAACCCTTGGTTCTCGGTGAAGAACGGCCGGCGGTCGCTGAAGAAGGTTTCCACCGCGCCGAAGTTCACCACCAGCTCGTCGCTTTCGACCTGGCCGAAATCCGGGTTGAGCGTCGCGCTGAGCTGGAACTGGCCGTTGGGCTTCCAGAACAGGTCGGCGCCGGCATCGAACTCGCTGTCCCCGCCGACGTTGTCGTACAGGCCGACGACATACGGCGTGACCGCCAGCAACGACTGGCTGTAGGCCGGGACCTGGATGCGCTCGATCACGCTCAGGAACCGCGGCTCCTGGAAGCTGACGGCCGGCCACGACGCGCGCTCGCCGGTGGATCCGATTACGCGATCCAGCGAAAGGCCAATGGTGCGGGTATCGCCCTGCGCCTCGCGCATGGTGGCGATGTGCCAGGGCAGCAGGATCTCCGCCGACCAGCCGGCCTCGTCCTCGGTCACGGCATGGCGCCAGTCGCCGTCCCAGTCATCGTTGAACTGGTTTTCGTTGGTGACCGTGGTGTCGATGATCCCGCCACCCAGCGTCAGCGTGAAGTTGTAGCCGGTGCGGCCCTCGCCATCGAAATCGACGTAGACGTTGACGCGGTCTAGCGGGCCGCCGGCGTCGCGCTGGGTCAGCTGACGCGTGCGCGGGTACTGCGCGGCCTGCAGGTTGCGAAAGGCGATCGCCAGACCCTCGGGCGTGGCGAGCACCCACGCCTCGGTCGGCTGCGGCGCCGGTTCGCGCGACAGCGGCTGGGTCAGGCGGAAGTCGGTGATATGGCGGGCACCGGCCCACTCGTCGGCGGCGATCACGCCGTCGATCTCGACGGCATGGGCGGCGGGCATCGCCAGGGCGGCGAGGATGGCGGTCGTCAGGGGGGCGCGCATGGACTCTCTCGGCGGCTCACGTCCGCACCAAGCCGGGCGGACGCTGCGGGTGGGCCCGCATCAGTGGCGCGCAGCGTAGGGGGCCGGCCGGCGCGTGCCGACTGGCGGAAGTCATGGCAACCGTTTGGCGCCCGGCGGCATCCGCCGGGCCCGCGCATTACTGCATGTGCCAGCCGTGGCTGACGACGATGCTCTGGCCGGTCAGTGCGGCGGTCGGGAACTCGGCCAGGAAGCGCACGGTGCGCGCCACGTCCTGCAGCGTGGTGAACTCGCCGTCGACCGTGTTGCCCAGCATCACCCGGCTGACGACCTCGTCCTCGCTGATGCCCAGCTCGCGCGCCTGCTCGGGGATCTGCCGGTCCACCAGCGGCGTGCGCACAAACCCCGGGCACACCACGTGGCTGCGCACGCCGCGCTTGCCGCCCTCTTTCGCCAACGCGCGCGACAGGCCCAGCAGGCCGTGCTTGGCGGTGACGTACGCCGACTTCAGCGGCGACGCCAGGTGCGAGTGCACCGAGCCCATGTAGATCACCGTGCCGCCGCCCGCACCGTACATGTGCGGCAGCGCCGCGCGCGTGGTCAGGAATGCGCCGTCCAGGTGGATGGCGAGCATCCGCTTCCAGTCGGCGTAGCTGAACTCCTCGATCGGGTTGACGATCTGGATGCCGGCGTTCGACACCAGGATGTCGAGCCCGCCGAAGTGGTCGGCCACCCGGGCCACGCCCTCGTTGACCGCGGCCTCGTCGGTGACGTCCATCGCCAGGCCCAGCGCGCGACCGCCGGCGGCTTCGATGTCGGCCGCGACCGCCTGCGCGCCCTCGCCGTTGAGGTCGGCGATGGCGACAGCCGCGCCGCCACGCGCCAGTTCGTGCGCGATCTCGCGACCAATGCCGCTGGCCGCGCCGGTGACGATCGCGACCTTGCCCTGCAGGGGGCCGTGGGTGGAGTTCATGGCGGTTTTCCGTGTTCGACGATGGCGTCGATGGTAGCGGTCGCGCACGTCATGTCGGTGTCGGGCAGCCTCGGACGTTGGTCCAATGGCCGCGTTGGCGCCCCTGCCTGTCGCATCTGCTGCACCCGCACCTGTAGGAGCGGCTTCAGTCGCGAGCCGTTGCCTTGGCCTCGTTGTAGGAGCGACGTGAGTCGCGACCCGCGAAGCGGCGTGCAAGTGCGCGGTCGCGACTCACGTCGCTCCTACAAAGGATTCCGGGGGTGGCGTCGCACCCCACGTTGTCCGATCAAACCGATCGCGGCTGAAGCCGCTCCTACGGCATCTCGCGCCGCTCAGCCCTTGGCCTTGCGCTTGGGCTGCAGCATCGTCCCGGTGCACTTCTTCGCGCCGCAGCGGCAGGCCCAGATCTTCTTCAGCCGCGCGGTGTGCGGCTCGTCCAGGGTGATGCCGTAGTTGTACGACAGCTCCTCGCCCGGCTTGATGGCGCGGATGGCTTCGATGAACACGCGGTCGCGGCGGCGGTCGTCGCCGTCGGCCTCCTCCAGCACCGCCTCGCAGTTGGGCGCGCAGCTGTGGTTGATCCAGCGCGCGGTGCCGCCCTCGTAGTTGGCGTCGATCACGTACTCGTCGTTGAGCGTGAACAGGAACGTGTGGCCCGAATCGGCGTCCCCGGTATCGCCGGCGTCCACCTCGGCATGGCTGCGGCGGCGCCCCTTGTACTCGACGATGCGTTCGCCCTTGGCGATCGGCTGCAGGGCGAATACCCCGTTGCCGTGGATGGCGGAGCGACGGGCGACGATCTTGCGCGGCATGCGGTGGTCCGGGTTCGACGGGAGCGGCATTCTCGCCCGGATGCGCGACGGCCGCCACGGCATGGCCGGTCCATCGCGCCGCGTGCGTTGAAGCGTGATCCCCACCACGCGCACGCCGCCATGTCGAACCGCCCTGCCCCACGCCCCCTTGCGCACCTGGCGTCCCTCGCCCTCCTGCTGGTGGCGGTCGGGTGCGACCGCGACCCGCCCGCGACCAGCACGGCCGCCGCATCGCCGGCAGCGCAGGAGACGCAAGCCGACCTCATCGCCCGCGGCGAGTACCTCGTCCGCGTCACCGGCTGCAACGACTGCCACACGCCCGGCTACGCCGAGCAGCAGGGCGATGTCGACCACGCGCTGTGGCTGACGGGGTCGCCGCTGGGCTACCGGGGGCCGTGGGGCACCACGTACGCCACCAACCTCCGCCTGAGGCTGGCCGACATGGACGAGGCGCAATGGCTGGCCTTCAGTGGCAGCCTGCGCACGCGGCCGATCATGCCGGACTTCGCCCTACGCGCCATGAGCGAGGATGACCGCCGCGCGATGTTCCACTTCATCAAGTCGCTGGGCCCCGGCGGCGAGCCGGCACCGGCCTACCTGCCCCCGGGTCAGGCACCGCAGCCGCCCTATTTCGAACTGGTGATGCCTGCGGGCGCACCCGCCACCGTCGGCGCGCCTTGACCCTGTAGAAGCGGCTTCAGCCGCGATCGCGGCGAAGGGCACCCTGTAGGAGCGACGTGAGTCGCGACCGGCAATCGGCGGGTCTGGCGGGTCGCGACTTGCGTCGCTCCTACAACGGACTTGGGGCCCCCGGCACTCGCCCGGAATCCCGAGCTCCGATCGCGGCTGAAGCCGCTCCTACAGGGGCGACGCCGCCGGCTTGGCCTGCCCGCCGCCAATCCGTACAATAACGGTCCTGATTCGTCGCACTCCCACCGCGACCGCCCCGGACCGCTCCGATGCTCCGCGTCACCAAGCTCACCGACTACGCCACCGTCGTGCTGACGGTGCTCGCCGCCGACCCCGACCGCGTGCTCAGCGCGACCGAGCTGGCCGAGCGTGCGGGCCTTGAGACACCCACCGTCGCCAAGGTGCTCAAGCCGCTGGCGCAGGCGGGTCTGGTCGAGGGCTTCCGCGGCGCCAACGGCGGCTACCGGCTGGCCCGTCCGGCCGATGCCATCGGCCTGATCGAGGTGGTGGAGGCGATGGAAGGCCCGCTCGGGATGACCGAGTGCAGCATCCACGCCGGCCACTGCACGATCGAAGACCACTGCGGCGTGCGCGCCAACTGGCGCCGGATCAACGACGTGGTGGTGCAGGCGCTGCGCAGCGTGACGCTGGCGCAGATGCAGGCGCCGCCCGCGGCGGCCGCGAGTCCGCCAGCACCCCCACCCGACGCGAAGCGCATCGACCTGCGCCTCGCGAGCATGTAGGGCGGGTCTCGACCCGCCGTACCAATCAAACGAACCCAGTAGGCAGCCCCCATGGCCACCGAGATCATTGCCCCCCCGGCACCCGACGGCGAGCGCAACCGCGAGATCCACGCGCAGTTGGGCCGCAAGTACGACGCCGGCTTCATCACCGACATCGAGTCCGACAGCCTGCCCGCAGGCCTGGACGAGGCCACCGTGCGCGCGCTCTCGGCCAAGAAGGACGAGCCCGAGTGGATGACGCAGTGGAGGCTGGAGGCATACCGCCACTGGCTGACCATGCCGATGCCCGAGTGGGCGAAGCTCAGGATCGCACCGATCGACTTCCAGGCGCTGAGCTACTACAGCGCGCCCAAGGGCCCGAAGTACGCCTCGCTGGACGAGGTGCCGCAGGAGCTGCTCGACACCTACGACAAGCTGGGCGTGCCGCTGCACGAGCGCGCGCGGCTGGCCGGCGTCGCGGTGGACGCGGTGTTCGACTCGGTGTCCGTCGGCACCACGTTCCGCAAGGAGCTGGCCGAGAAGGGCGTGATCTTCTGCTCGATGTCCGAGGCCATCCGCGAGTACCCCGATCTGGTCCGCCAGTACCTGGGCAGCGTGGTGCCGGTGGGCGACAATTTCTTCGCAGCGCTCAATTCGGCCGTGTTCTCCGACGGCAGCTTCGTGTTCATCCCCAAGGGGGTGCGCTGCCCGATGGAGCTCTCCACCTACTTCCGCATCAACGCCGGCCACACCGGCCAGTTCGAGCGCACGCTGATCATCTGCGAGGACAAGGCGTACGTGTCCTACCTGGAAGGCTGCACCGCGCCGATGCGCGACGAGAACCAGCTTCACGCGGCCGTCGTCGAGCTGGTCGCGCTGGAAGACGCCGAGATCAAGTACTCCACCGTGCAGAACTGGTACCCGGGTGACGAGGAAGGGCGCGGCGGCATCTACAACTTCGTGACCAAGCGCGCCGAGTGCCGCGGTGCGCGCAGCAAGGTGACGTGGACGCAGGTCGAGACCGGCTCGGCGATCACCTGGAAGTACCCCTCGTGCGTGCTGTTGGGCGACGACTCGGTCGGCGAGTTCCACTCCGTGGCGCTCACCCACCACCGCCAGCAGGCCGACACCGGCACCAAGATGATCCACGTCGGCAAGCGCACCAAGAGCAAGATCGTCAGCAAGGGGATCAGCGCCGGCCGCGGGCAGAACACGTACCGCGGCCTGGTGAAGGTCGAGCGCACCGCCGAAGGCGCGCGCAACCACACCCAGTGCGACAGCCTGCTGATCGGCAAGAAGTGCGGCGCGCACACCTTCCCGTACATCGAGGTCAAGCACCCCACGGCCACCGTCGAGCACGAAGCGACGACCTCGAAGATCAGCGACGACCAGCTGTTCTATTGCCGCTCGCGCGGCATCGGCGAGGAAGACGCGGTGTCAATGATCGTCGACGGCTTCTGCAAGAGCGTCTTCCGCGAGCTGCCTATGGAGTTCGCGGTGGAAGCCAAGAAGCTGCTGGACGTGAGCCTGGAAGGCAGCGTCGGTTGATCCATTTTTTTGTAGGAGCGGCTTCAGCCGCGATCTGAAGCCGGACCGAGCGTGCGGTTGCCATTCGCGGCTGAAGCCGCTCCTACAAAACCCCATTCCCCGCGCATGCGGGAACCGAGACAGACATGCTCAAGATCAAAAACCTCCACGCCTCCGTCGGCGGACGCGAAATCCTCAAGGGCCTCTCCCTCGAACTGCAGCCCGGACAGGTGCACGCGGTAATGGGCCCCAACGGTGCGGGCAAGTCCACGCTGGGCAACATCATCGCCGGGCGCGAGGGCTACGACATCACCGAAGGGTCGGTGACGTTCGAAGGCCGCGACCTGCTGGAGCTGGAGCCCGAGGAGCGCGCCGCTGCGGGCGTGTTCCTGGCGTTCCAGTACCCGGTCGAGATCCCGGGCGTGAACAACACCTACTTCCTGCGCGCCGCGCTCAACGCCCAGCGCAAGGTGCGCGGCGAGGAGGAGCTGGACTCGATGCAGTTCCTCAAGCGCGTGCGTGAGAAGCTGGCCGTGCTGCACCTCAATGACGAACTGCTGCACCGCGGCGTCAACGAGGGGTTCTCGGGCGGCGAGAAGAAGCGCAACGAGATCTTCCAGCTGGCGCTGCTCGAGCCGAAGCTGGCGATCCTCGACGAGACGGACTCGGGGCTGGACATCGACGCACTCAAGACCGTCGCCGAGGGCGTCAACGCACTGCGCTCGCCGGACCGTGCGTTCCTGGTGATCACCCACTACCAGCGCCTGCTCGACTACATCAAGCCGGACGTGGTCCACGTGCTGGCCGACGGCCGCATCGTCGAGACCGGCGGGCCGGAGCTCGCACTGGA
>MIDV01000037.1:9546-17649 GCA_001830245.1 Lysobacterales bacterium RIFOXYA1_FULL_69_10
CAGCACGGCTACGCGTGGCTGAAGGACCGCGTCGCGCCGGAGGCGTCGGTGTGAGCACCCTGCTCGACTCGTTCGCCAGCACGCTCGAGACGCTGCCCGCGCGCGACGCCGCCGGGCTGGGCGAGAGCCGCCGTGCCGCGTTGCAGGCCGCGGTCGACGCCGGCCTGCCGCACGCCCGCGTCGAAGCGTGGAAGTACACCTCGCTGCGCTCGCTGGAGCGCCGCGCGTTCGCCGCGCCGGCCGCCACCGCGCCCGCCTTCGATGCCGCTTTGCTCGCGGACATCCCCGCACCGCGCGTGGTCTTCGTCAATGGCCGTTTCGACGGCGCGCACAGCGATCTGTCCGGGCTGCCCGGCGGCATCAACGTGCAGCCGCTGTCGGCGGTGCTGCAGGCCGCCGAACCGCGCAATGCCAACTTCCTCGCGCGCCGCTTCGAGCGCAGCGACGAGGTGTTCGCACGCGTCAATGCCGCGCTGGCCGACGAGGGCCTCGTGGTCCGCGTCGATGCCGGCACCCGGGTCGAGGCGCCGCTGCATCTCGTCGTCATCGGTGCCGCTACCGATACCGACCTGGCCTGGCATCTGCGCCACTTCATCGATCTGCGCGAAGGTGCCGGGCTGACGCTGGTCGAACACCACCTCGCCGACGGCGCGCACCGCCACCTCGGCAACGCGCTTGCGCACGTGCACGTCGCCCGCGGCGCAACGCTGCTGCATGCGCGCGTGCAGGACGACTCGACCGGGGCCACCTCGTTCACCCGTACCGACGCGGTGCTGGCGGCCGAGGCCGACTACCGGCGGCTGGACCTGGAGCTGGGCGCGGCGCTGTCGAGGCACGAACTCAATGTCGCATTGCAAGGCGACGGCGCGCGCCTGCACGCCAACGGCGTGCTGCTGGCGGACGGGCGCCGTCACCTCGATACCCGCCTGGGCATCGACCACGTGGGCCGCGACTCTTCATGCGAGCTCACCTGGCGCGGCCTGGGTGCGGGTCGCTCGCGTTGTGTCTTCCAAGGCGGGATCGAGATCCGCGAGGGCGCCGACGGCACCTCCGCCATGTTGTCCAACAAGAACCTGCTGCTCAGCGAAGGCGCGGAGATCGACAGCCAGCCGGTGCTGGAGATCCATGCCGACGAGGTACAGGCCGCACACGGTGCGACGGTCGGGCAGCTGGACCCCACGGCGATGTTCTACCTGCGCTCGCGTGGCCTGACGGCGGAGACGGCGCGTTCGCTGCTGACGGCGGCGTTCTGCCGGGAGACGCTGGCGGTAGTCGCGGATGCCAGGTTGCGCGAGCTTCTGGCCAAGCGGCTGGATGCGGCGCTGGCGCGGCTGGAGGCGGTATGAGCGTCGAGCGAAGAGCCCCCCTCCCCAACCCTCCCCTGCGCGCAGGGGAGGGAGCAGACTCGATCGACTGGGCTGCGATCCGAGACGACTTCCCGCTGCTCAAGCGCGAAGTCCACGGCAAGCCGCTCGTCTACCTTGACTCGGCCAACACCGGGCAGAAGCCGGCGGTGGTGATCGATGCGGTCGACGACTTCTTCCGCAACCACAACGCCAACGTCAGCCGCGCGGTGCACGCGCTGGGCACCGAGGCGACGGAAGCGTACGAAGCCGCGCGCGGCAAGCTGGCGCGCTTCCTCAACGTGCGCGGCGACGAACTGGTGCTGTGCAGCGGCACGACCTTCGCGCTGAACCTCGTCGCGTACTCGTGGGCGCTGCCGCGACTGAAGGCCGGCGACGCCATCGTGCTGACGCGCATGGAGCACCACGCCAACATCGTGCCGTGGCAGCTCGTGGCCGAGCGCACCGGCGCGACCATCAAGGTCGCCGCGATCACGGACGACGGCGCGCTGGACCTGGACCACCTCTATTCGCTGCTCACCCCGGAGGTGAAGCTGCTGGGCGTCACCCACGTCTCCAACGTCCTGGGCACCGTCAATCCGGTACGCGAGATCTGCCGCGAAGCCCGCAGGCGCGGCGTCGTGACGGTGATCGACGGCTCGCAGGCCGCGCCGCACCGGCCGCTGGACGTGGCGGCGATCGGCTGCGACTTCTACGCCATCACCGGCCACAAGATGGCCGGGCCCACGGGCACCGGCGTGCTTTGGGCGCGCCGCGAGCACTTGGCCGAGATGCCGCCGTTCCTGGGCGGTGGCGAGATGATCAAGGAAGTGCGCTTCGACGGCACGGTGTACGCCGATGCGCCGCACAAGTTCGAGGCCGGCACGCCGAACATCGCCGGCTTCGTCGGCCTGGGCGCCGCGGTCGATTACCTGACCGGCATCGGCATGGCTGCCATCGATGCGCGCGAGCAGGCGCTGCTGGCGCACGCCACGCAGGCGCTGTCGGAGGTCCAGGGGCTTCGCATCTTCGGCACCGCCCGCGAGAAGGCCGCGGTCATCAGCTTCCTGGTGGAAGACGCGCATGCGCACGACCTGGCCACGCTGCTGGACCTGGAGGGCGTCGCGATCCGCTCCGGCCACCATTGCGCCCACCCGCTGATGCAGCACTTCGGGGTGCCGGCCACGTGCCGCGCGTCGTTCGCGTTCTACAACACGTTCGAGGAGATCGACGCGTTCGTGGCCGCGCTGCAAAAGGTCCGGAAGCTGCTTCTGTAGGAGCGGCTTCAGCCGCGATCTTTTCCACCCCTGCCACCTGCCATCGCGGCTGAAGCCGCTCCGACAGATGCTTCCACTAAACTTCCGCGACGCCACCGAAGCCGACATCCCCGCCCTCGTCTCGCTGGTCACGTCCGCCTACCGCGGCGATGCCAGCCGCGTCGGCTGGACCACCGAGGCCGACCTGCTCGATGGCCAGCGCATCGATCCGGAGGTGCTGCGCCAGGACATCCTGCGGCCGCGATCGACGGTGCTGATCGCCGAGCGCGGCGGGAGCGATTCGAAGGCGGGCGAGCTGGTCGCATGCGCGCACGTGGCCGCCGACAGGGATGCGGGTTACTTCGGCATGTTCTCGGTGCGGCCCGACATCCAGGGTGGCGGGCTGGGCAAGGCGGTGCTGGCCGAGGCCGAGCGCATCGTCCGCGACGACTGGCGGCTGGCCGTGATGCGGATGACGGTGATCGACCTGCGCGATGAGCTGATCGGTTTCTACGAGCGCCGTGGCTACCGTCGCACCGGCGCCTTCAAGCCATTTCCTTATGGCGATGTGCGGTTCGGCATCCCGCTGCGCGACGACCTGCGCTTCGAGGTACTGGAAAAGACGCTCTAGCGGGTCCCATCCTGTTGCGCTTGCGGCTGTCCATTCGTATCCCGCCCTCCCGAACCCCTCAGGACCGACCATGACCGACTGGATCCGCGTCTGCGCCACTGCCGAACTCCTGCCCGGCGAATCCACCGTCGCCTGGGACGGCGACACGCCGATCCTGGTGGTCAACTACGACGGCGACTTCTACGCGCTTGAAGACCGTTGCTCGCACGAGGACTTCGAGCTGTCGGCCGGCACGTTCGACGGCGACGAAGCCACCATCGAATGCACGCTGCATGGAGCGAAGTTCGACGTGCGCGACGGACGTGCGTTGTGCGCGCCGGCCTATGCGCCCGTACCGCGGTTCCCGGTCAAGGTCGAGGATGGCGCCGTGTGGACGCGGGACGACCGCTGACGCTGGCGGGTGCGCGGACCTGCGCCCGCCCCGTTGCTAACGCGAATCATTCTCAATAAACTGCCGCTATCCGGGCGACACCGCTGCCGCCAGTCGAGCCGGCCTTCCCTGCACCTACCGAGTGCCGTCGCATCCGACGGCGCCCGGCCGTGCGCGCGCCTGGTGCGCAGCAACACGGGTGCGGGCCGACCACACCGTTTTCGACAGGCCTTCCATGACGCTCCGCATGCTTCCCCGCCGCCGACCGCTGTCGGTCGCGCTCATCAGTGCCCTCGCCCTTCCCGTCGCCGCCGAGCCACTGGCCGATGCCACCACGCTGGAGGAAGTCGTCGTCACCGCCGCGGGCTTCGAGCAGAAGCTGACCGACGCACCGGCCAGCATTTCCGTGGTGACGCGCGAAGAGCTCGAGCGCCGCCCCTACATCACGCTGATCGATGCGGTGCGCGACCTGGAAGGCGTGGACGTCGGCGAAACCGCCGACAAGACCGGCCAGAAGACCATCAGCATCCGCGGCATGGGGGCCGACTACACGCTGGTGCTGATCGATGGCCGCCGCCAGAACAACCATGGCGACATCTACCCCAACAACTTCGGCGGCAACCAGTTCAACCACATCCCCCCGCTGGACATGATCGACCGCATCGAGGTGATCCGTGGGCCCGCATCCACCCTCTACGGCGCCGATGCGCTGGGCGGCGTGGTCAACATCATCACCCGCAAGGTCGGCGAGCGCTGGTACGGCTCGGCCACCGCATCGCGCAATGTCCAGGAGAACGACGACTTCGGCACCGACAGCACGTTCGACTTCGCGCTGCAGGGCCCGCTGGTCGCCGGGACGCTGGGCCTGGGCGTGCGCGGCTCGTGGTACCGGCGCGATGCGTCCACGCCCGAGTACGAGGTCGTCTACGACCCGGCCGGGCAACCACACGAGCGCACGCTGGGCTTCGGCGGCGGCGGCAAGACGGTGGACAACACCAACACCAGCGCCGGCCTCACCCTGAGCTGGACGCCCACCGCGCACCAGAGCGTGCTGCTGGACTACGACGTCTCCGGGCAGGAGTACGACAACCGCCCGTATACCAACAACCTGGGCAGCACGTCCTATCCGCTGGGCACCGTCGACAGCATCGAGACCATCTGGCAGACGCGCGGCGGCGTGGTCGCCCCGCGCGTGGGCTATGTCGCCGAGCAGCGCTTCACCCGCGACCAGTGGGCCCTGACCCACCAGGGCGACTGGGCATGGGGCGGCACCTTCGTTTCGCTGTCCGGCCTGGACACGGCCAACGAGGGCCGCACGCTGCCGTTCTCGGTGCAGGAGCGCGTGCTGCTGCAGGCGATGTACGACGGCACCGGCGGGTTCGCGGGGCTGGACGAGGATGCGCGTCGCGCGCTGGCCGAGGCGCAGTTCCTGCCGCGCCCCGCCCGCACCATGGAAAGCCGCCAGACCACGCTGGATGCCAAGGTCGACATCCCGGTGGAGGGCCTGGCCGGTTACCACCACATCGTGGTTGGGGGACAGGCGATCGACGGCGAGCTCGAGGACGGCGTGTTCGGCATGGAAGGCGGGGGCTATGGCAACGGCACCGTGCAGGAGCACCGCATGTGGTCGGTGTTCGCCGAGGACAACTGGAATCCGGTCGACCCGCTCACGATCACCCTGGGCCTGCGCCACGACGAACACAACCTGTTCGGCGGACACCTGAGCCCGCGCGCATACGCAGTGTACGAACTCGCGTCCTCGTGGACGGTCAAGGGCGGCGTGAGCACGGGCTACAAGACGCCCAAGACCACCGACCTGTACGACGGCATCACCGGTTTCGGCGGCCAGGGCACCAGCCCCTGGGCGGGCAACCCGGACCTGGAGCCCGAAACCAGCGTCAACAGCGAGCTCGCGCTGTACTGGACGGCTGCCAGCGACCTGCACAACTTCAACATCACCGCGTTCCAGAACGACTTCGAGGACAAGATCGAGCGGACTGAAACCAGCGTCAGTTGCACCGAGACCGGTGGCGTGCGCCCGTGCGTCAACCTCGGCGAGTACTGGGCGGTGCTGGGCACCGGCAACGTCAACCAGTACATCAACGTGGACGCGGCACGCATCCGCGGCGTCGAGCTGGCCGGCCGCTACACCCTGGCCGCGCCGCTGGCGTGGCGTGCCAACTACACCTGGACCGACAGCGAGCGGCTCAGCGGGGAAGGCGCGGGGCTGCCGCTGACGCAGTCCGCACGCCACATGTTCAACACCTCGCTCGACTGGACCGTCAACGACCGTTTCAGCATGCAACTCATCGGCGAGATGCGCTCCAGGCGTTTCCGCGGCAGCACGGCCGCGGCCGGTGAGCCGCTCTACTACAAGAGCTACGACGTGATGCACCTGGCCGCGCAATACCGCTTCAACGACCACGTCGCGGTCTCGGCCCGCATCAACAACCTGCTGGACGAAGACTTCACCAGCTACTCGACGGTGTTCGAAGACAACGGCGACGGCACCTACCTGTTGACGTACCTGGACGACTACAACAACAAGGACAAGGCCCGGAACCTCTGGATGAGCGTCAACGTCACGTTCTGATCCGACACGACCTGTCCGGCTGCACACGCAGTGCCGGGCCGGGGCTCATGCCCCGGCCCTTTCCATACCCGCCCGACCCCTCCGGAATCCGCATGCGCACGACCTTCCGCAACGCCGTCTTCCAGCTCCACTGGTTCTTCGGCATCACCGCGGGCGTCGTGCTCGCGCTGGTGGGTGTGACCGGCGCGATGCTCAGCTTCGAGGACGACCTGCTCAAGGCGCTCAATCCCGGCGTGATGACGGTGGAACCGCGCGGCGAGCGGCTGTCGCCGCGGGCGCTGGTCGAACGCGTGCAGGTGCAACAGGCCGATGCTGCGATCGCCTCGCTCGAAATGTCGGCCGCGCCAGGCGCGCCGGCCGTGGTCGGCTTCGCGCCGCCAGAGGGACAGCGTCGCGGCGAACGCCGCCACGTCGACCCGTACACCGGCGAGCTGCTGACCAGGCCACGCTACGAGGGGTTCTTCCGCACCACCATGCAGCTGCACCGCTGGCTGGTGATGGACGACATCGGCAAGCAGATCGTCGGTGCGTCGACGGTCATCCTGATCTTCTTCTGCATTTCGGGCCTCTACCTGCGCTGGCCGCGCCGCTGGGGCAGCCTGCGCACATGGCTGGCGCTGGACTGGCGGCAGAAGGGCCGCAACTTCCTGTGGCACCTGCACTCGGTCGTCGGCACCTGGGTACTGCTGGCGTACCTGGTGATGTCGCTGACGGGGCTGTGGTGGTCGTACGACTGGTACCGCGAAGCAGTGAGCCGCTGGGCCGAGTCGGGCGTGCCGGTCGAAGCCCCCGTTGAGGACGTCGTCGCGGACCGCGGCACGCCGCCAGCGCTGGATATCGATGCGGCGTGGCAGGCATTCGAAGCGAGCGCGCCTGCCTGGAGCACCGCCACGCTGGCCTGGCTGAAGGACGGCGGCGTCGTTGAGTTCCGCTACCTGGATGCGGAACCTGCGCACGAGCGCGCGCGCAACACGCTGGAACTGGACCCGTGGACGCTCGAACCAGTCGCCCACGAGCGCTACGAGGACCGAGGCTGGCGGCAAAAGATCGGCGGCAGCATGTTCGCCCTGCACCGTGGCAGCTTCTTCGGCACCGGGGGCGTGGTGGCGTTCATGCTGGCCAGCCTGCTGATGCCGCTGTTCGCGATCACCGGATGGATGCTGTACCTGCAGCGGCGGCGCAGCACGCGTGCGGCGCATGCGCTCGCGCATGACGTGCAGGCCATGCCACCGGCCACGGTGGTCGCTGCCGGCGACCCCGTGCTGGTCGTGCACGCCAGCCAGACCGGCACCGCCGAGGGCTACGCGTGGAAGACGGCCGCGGCCCTGCGCAAGGGTGGCCTCGCGACCGACGTACGCACACTGGGCACGCTGGTGCCGGACGACCTGGCCGCGAATGCACGCGTGCTGTTCGTGGTGTCGACCTTCGGCGACGGCGAGGCGCCCGACAGCGCGCGCGCCTTCGCACGCCGGCTGCGTGGCTTCGGAGGACGCCTGGAAGGATTGCGCTACGGCATCCTCGCGTTTGGCGACACCACCTACGGCGACCACTACTGCGGCTTCGGGCGCGAACTCGACCAGCGCCTGCAGCATGCCGGCGCACACCCGCTGTTCGACCGGGTCGAGGTCGACGCCGGCGACGCGGCCGCACTGCGGCACTGGCAGCACCACATCGGGCAACTCGGTGGCACCACGGAACTTCCCGATTGGCAGCCCCCGGATTACGGACGCTGGCGGCTGGTCGAACGGCGCCTGCTCAACCCGGGCAGCCCGGGCGGCCCCGCGTTCCACATCGCGTTGGTGCCGGAAGCGTCGGCCGACCTGCAGTGGCAGGCAGGCGACATCGCCGAAGTCGGCCCGCGCCATTCCGCAGCGGACGTGCAGACATGGCTTGCGGCTGCCGGGCTGGAC
>MIDV01000037.1:17697-28590 GCA_001830245.1 Lysobacterales bacterium RIFOXYA1_FULL_69_10
CGCCGTTGCCCCATCGCGAGTACTCGGTCGCCTCGCTCCCCGCAGACGGCAGCCTGCAGTTGCTGGTGCGGCGCATGGCGCGGGTCGATGGCCAGCCGGGCCTGGGCAGCGGCTGGCTGACCGCCGGCGCGGCGATCGGCGACTGCATCGACCTGCGCGTCCGCCGCAACCCCGGCTTCCACCCGCCGGCCGACGACATCCCGCTGCTGTTGATCGGCAACGGCACCGGCCTGGCCGGCCTGCGCGCGGTGTTGAAGTCCCGAATTGCAGAAGGCTGGCACCGCAACTGGCTGCTGTTCGGCGAGCGCACCGCGGCGCACGACGGGTTCCATGCCGATGAGCTGGAGACTTGGCTACGCGAGGGCCAGCTGCAACGAATGGATCGGGTGTTCTCGCGCGACCAGCCGGCGCGTCGCTATGTGCAGCACGCCCTGACGGACGCGGCTGACGAGGTCCGTCTCTGGATCGCGGATGGCGCAGCGGTGTACGTCTGCGGCAGCCTGGAGGGCATGGCACCGGCCGTCGACGACGCGCTGGCCTCGATCATCGGTCGCGATGCGCTCGACGCCATGGCGGCCGAAGGGCGGTACCGGCGCGACGTGTACTGAGGCCGCCGCCCACGAATTGGCAGCAACCGACGCTCAGGACCCCGTGGGTTCGAGGCGGATCAACAGCGCCTCGCCGCCACCGTCCAGCACGTAACGCCGGCGATCGTCGCCGGCTTCGAGCACGGCCGTATCCCCCGCTTCCAGTGCCGGCAACCCGGAGGTCGCGTCGAAGCGCGCCTGACCCGCGATCAGGTGCACCACCCAGGTCGCGCCCGGCTCCACGAAGATCACCATCGGCCCCACCAGCGGCCGGTGCCAGGTTTCGGCCTGGACGCGGTCGCGTCGCCACATCAGGTTGAAGTCGTGGGTGGTGCCGTCGACCAGTTCACCCGTCAGCGCGCGCTCGCCCGCGAAACGGTAGCGGTCGTGCGGCGGGTTCAACTCGACACGTTCGCCGTCATCGAAGCGCAGCCGCAGGCCGTTGCCCGACAGCAGCATCAGTTCGCGGTCGACGCCGGGAAACAGCGAGAACACCGCGTCTCGCTCGATCTCCGCGATGGAAAGCCGCCACGACCAGTCCTCCGCCTCGCCTTCAACGTGGATCTCGCGTGTCCAACCCTGGCCGTTTCGCCAGCGGACGCGCCGGTACTCGTTGGCGGGAATGACACGGGAACGGGTGGTCAACGCCATGGGCAGCGGCCGGTAAACAGGACGGCGTCCAGTCTATCGGCCGGCGGTGGGATTCCGCATGCGAAGCCGCCCACCGCGGATCCCTCCGGGCGGGCGGCGCACATCCCTGTCCAGGCCGCAGCCTGAAATCCCTGTGGGCCGGACGTCCTGTCCGGCCGTGTACCGCTCAGCGCTTGGCCGCGACCGGCTTCGCCGCCGGCTTGGCCGCGGGCTTGGTGGAGCCGACGACGATCCGGTCTCGGTTCTTCTCCACCGTCTTCAGGCCGACGCCCTTGACCAGCGCCAGCTGCTCGACGCTCTTGAAGGGGCCATTGGCCTTGCGGTGGGCGACGATCGCCTCGGCCTTGGCCGGGCCGATGTTGAGCAGGACGCGGTCGATGGTCGCGACGTCGGCGGTGTTGATGTTGACCTTCTCGCTGGCGAACGCGGGGCCGGCGAGCCCCGCGAGCAGCAGGAGCGTGAGCAGGCCGGTGCGGAACCGGGCGTGGATCAATGGCATGGGAACCTCCCTGTTGTGGATCGGAACGGACATGTAAGGCGATGGAATGCATTGGAGAGTGCCGCCGGGACCTGACACCCGACGGCCTGCACAGTGTCCCGCGCCGGGTGACGCCGCGGCATCGCCTGCACACCCGTGTTGCCGCAGGTGCAGGCCCCGCCACGTCGTAGGAAAGGCCTTACACGGCACGGGCGCTAAACTGGTCGGCCAACCCCCACCGAGGTGCCCCCATGGACGCCAGCCAGGTCGACCGCTTCGTCGGCGGCAAGTGGGACGACGAGATCGTCCCCCAGCTTGTCGAGTACATCCGCATCCCCAACAAGTCGCCGATGTTCGACGCCGACTGGGTCGCGCACGGCTACATGGAGGACGCGGTCACGCTGATGACCGACTGGGCGCGCAAGCAGGCCATCGACGGCATGCAGCTGGAGGTGGTGCGCCTGGAGGGCCGCACGCCACTGGTGTTCATCGAGATCCCCGCCGCGAACGGCGGCAGCGACGAGGACTGCGTGCTGTTGTACGGCCACCTCGACAAGCAGCCGGAGATGTCGGGCTGGGACGACGACCTGGGCCCGTGGAAGCCGGTGATCAAGGGCGACAAGCTCTACGGCCGCGGCGGTGCGGACGACGGCTATGCGATGTACGGCTCGCTGGCCGCGATCATGGCGCTGCGCGAGCAGGGCCTGCCGCACGCGCGGTGCGTAGTGCTGATCGAGGCGTGCGAGGAGTCCGGCAGCTACGACCTGCCCGCCTACGTCGACCACCTCGCCAACCGTATCGGCAAGCCCTCGCTGGTGGTGTGCCTGGACTCGGGCTGCGGCAACTACGACCAGCTGTGGTGCACCACGTCGCTGCGCGGCATGGCCGGCGGCAACTTCACGGTGAAGGTGCTGGAGGAAGGCGTGCACTCGGGCGATGCGTCCGGCATCGTGCCCTCCAGCTTCCGCCTGCTGCGCCAGCTGCTGTCGCGGCTTGAAGACGAGGCCACCGGCCGCATCCGCGTCGACGGCCTGCATGCCGACATCCCGGAAGAGCGCATCGCGCAGGCGCGCGAGGCGGCGAAGGTGCTGGGCGACGAGGTGTATGCCAAGTTCCCGCTGCTCGACGGCATGAAGCCGATGCACGACGATCTCGCCGAACTCGTGCTCAACCGTACCTGGCGACCGGCGCTGTCGGTCACCGGCATCGACGGCATGCCTCCGCTGGCTTCGGCCGGCAACGTGCTGCGCCCGCACACCGCGGTGAAGCTGTCGCTGCGCCTGCCGCCCACGCTGGATGGCAAGAAGGCGGGCGAACTGCTGACCCGCACGCTGGTGGACAACCCGCCCAACGGCGCGCACGTGGCGCTGGACCTGGAGAAGTCCTCGACCGGCTGGAACGCTCCCGCCATGTCGCCCTGGCTGTCGAACGCCATCGACGCGGCCAGCCGCGAGTTCTACGGCAAGCCGGCGATGTACATGGGCGAAGGCGGCTCGATTCCGTTCATGGGCATGCTGGGTGAGAAGTTTCCGGGCGCGCAGTTCATGATCACCGGCGTGCTCGGCCCGCACTCCAACGCGCACGGTCCCAACGAGTTCCTGCACATCCCGATGGGCAAGAAGGTCACCGCCTGCGTGGCGCGGGTGATCGCCGAGCACCACCGGGCCGGCGAGCGCGGCGAAACGCGCGGCGCCGCGGTGGCCGCCAGCACCCAGGAACGCGGCGAGCACGGCTGCTGCTGAACTCCGTACCCGGCCGTCCGCACGGCCGGTCGCCGCTCCTGCCCGCCGCGAGCTGCTAGGCTCCGGCGGGCACCATCAACCACCATACGGAGGGGAGCTCTATGGGCGGCATCATCTACACGATCATCATCGGCGCCGTCATCGGCGTGCTCGCGCGTTTCCTCAAGCCCGGCGCGGACCCGATGGGCTGGATCCTGACCATCCTGCTGGGCATCGCGGGCGCGTGGCTGGGCAGCCTGCTCTACGGCGGCGGCGGCCTGATCGGCTTCGTCATTTCCATCGCATGCGCCATCGCGCTGCTCTTCATCTACGAGATGGTCCGCAAGCGGTCTTCGCGACCGGCGACCTGACGCTCCACCCGCTGCACCATTCGACACCCGGCCCCGGCCGGGTGTCGTCGTTTCGGGATGCATATCGCTGGAGCGATGCAGATCCTCCAGGACGATGCCAGCAACCTTGTCATCGATCGATGCGGCCACTTCTTTCTCCTGACTGGCGGCCACCCGTTCCCGCGCGCGTGCACGGCGTTTACCCTGTGCGCCCGACTCCCTGCAGCACCCGCATGGCCTCCTCCTCCAACGAACCGGATTCCGAACGCGCCGACGCGCGCCTTGCATGGGCGCGCGCCGCCAGCGGCTCGCCGGGGCTCGACCTGCAACGCGCATCGGCCGACGCGGGGTTCCGCAGCTACTGGCGCGGCCAGGCGGGCGACACACCGACCGTGATCGTCATGGACTCACCGCCGGAGCTGGAGGACGTGCGCCCGTGGCTGCGTATCCGCGACCTGCTGGAGTCCGGCGGCGTGCGTGTCCCGCGCGTACTGGCGCGCGATGTCGACACGGGCTTCCTGCTGCTGGAGGACCTCGGGGCCGACACGCTGCTGCACGTGCTGGACGCCGACAACGCCGACGCCCATTTCGATGCCGCCGTCGACCAGCTGCTGCGGCTGCAGGCCACGGCTTGCCCCGCCGACCTGCCGACGTACGACGAGGCACTGCTGGCGCGCGAGTTGCGCCTGTTCGACGAGTGGTTCCTGGGCCGACACCTGGGCATCACGCTGGACTGCGGCGACATGGAAACCCTGGACGCTGCCTACCGCCACCTGATCGATGCGGCGCTGGCGCAACCGCAGGTACTGGTGCACCGCGACTTCATGCCGCGCAACCTCATGCCGGCCGCCGACGGCCCGGCGGTGCTCGACTTCCAGGACGCGGTGCGCGGGCCGATCGCCTACGACCCGCTGAGCCTGTTCAAGGATGCGTTCCTGAGCTGGCCCGACGATCGCGTGCAGGCCTGGCTGGTGCGCTACCACGCGCGCGCGGCCGATGCCGGACTGCCGGTGCCGGTGCTGGAGCGCTTCCTGCACGATGCCGACCTGATCGGCGTGCAGCGCCATTTGAAGGTGATGGGTATCTTCGCGCGCCTGCACCACCGCGACGGCAAGCCGAGGTACCTCGCCGACGCGCCGCGCTTCCTCGCCTACCTCGACGCCGTGCTGCCGCGCCACCCCGCACTGGCGCCACTGGCCGCCCTGATCGACCGGCATGTGCGGCCCGCACTGGCGGCGGCTTGAAGGCGGGTCGCCGATGAAGGCATTGATCCTGGCGGCGGGCCTGGGCGAGCGCATGCGCCCGCTCACCAACACCACGCCCAAGCCGCTGCTGCCCGTGGCAGGGAAGCCGCTGGTCGAGTGGCACCTGGAGAAGCTCGCGGCGTGCGGTGTCACCGAGGCGGTCGTCAACACGAGTTGGCTGGCCGACCGGTTCGAACCGGCGCTTGGCGATGGCTCACGTTGGGGCCTGCGGCTGCACTACGCCTTCGAGGGCGCGACACCGCTTGAGACCGGCGGTGCGCTGCTCAACGCGCTGCCGCTGCTGGGCGATGCACCCTTCATCGCGGTCAACGGCGACATCTGGACGGACTTCGACTTCGCCCGCCTGCCGCGCGAGCCCGACGGCGACGCCCACCTCGTACTGGTCGACAATCCGTCACACAACAGCCGTGGCGACTTCTCGCTGGACGCGGCGCATCGCGTGCGGTCGCCACCGGCGCTGACGTTCGCCGGCATCGGCGTCTACCGCGCGGCGCTGCTGGACGAGTGGCGGGAGGTCATCGGCGACGCCCCGGGCGCGCACGACACGCCACCGCGCTTCAAGCTGGCGCCCCTGCTGCGTGCCGCCATGGTCCGCTCACGCGTGAGCGGTGAGCACCACCGGGGGCGCTGGACCGACGTGGGCACGCCGCAACGACTGGAGCAGCTGGACCTGGAGTTGCGCGCCGGCGCCTGACGCCCCGCCGCATGCCGGCGGCTGCACGGGGATCCGCACCCGGGTCACGACGAGGCCGCAACCCCCAGCACCTGGCGCAGGAACGGCACCGTGACACGGCGCTGTGCAGCCAGCGATGCCTGGTCCAGACGATCGAGCAACGCCGTGAGGCCGGCAAGGTCACGACCGACCCGGCGCAGCAACCAGTCCAGCGCCGCGTCTTCCAGCGTCCAGCCGCGCCGCAGCGCGCGGGTACGCAGGACCTCGCGGCGCCCGGCGTCGTCCAGCGGCGCGAGCACGATGCGCGTGCATTGCGAGAGCCGTGAATGCAGGTCCGGCAAAGCCGGGGCCAGCGCGTCGGGCGCGAGCCGCGCGGCATAGACCAGCGCGGTGCCGCTGGCGCGCGCGCGGTTGTGGGCATCGAACAGTGCGACCTCGTCCTCGCGCCGGCCGATGACGGACTCCACGCCGTCCAACGCCAGCAGGTCGTGCCCCTCCATCGCGTCCAGCGCCTCGCGCAGGCGGCCTGCCGCTGCAGCCAGCGGCAGGTACGCGGCGCGTCGACCGGCTTCGCGCGCCGCGGCGCACACGCCCAGCAGAAGATGGGTCTTGCCGCTCGCCGCCGGGCCGGCCAGGTACAGCCAGTCGGCATGGGTTCCGTTGGCCAGCGCGCGCAACTGGTCGAGCGCGCCCTCGGGCGCTGCGACGAACGTCTCCAGGCGCTGGTCGGGCGGTGGACGCAACGACAGCGGCAATTGCGCCGTGACGGACGGCGGCGACACCGATCCGGCTGCGGACGGCGCCCCGCCTGGCGCGGGGGGGTGCGGCTTCACTCGGCCTCCGGCTCCCGCGGATAGGCGGCCGGCGGTTGCGGATGCGTGTGCGCCACGACGATGCCGGGCCGCTCACCCGCGTAGAGCTTGCTGTGCGTGTAGCGCTCCTGCGCGAAACGCAGCAGGACGTTGGCCACGGCCGCCACCGGCAGCGCCAGCAGCATGCCCAGGAAGCCGAACAACTGCCCGCCGGCCAGCACAGCGAAGATCACCGCCACCGGGTGCAGCCCGATGCGGTCGCCCACCAGCTTCGGCGTGAGCCAATAGCTCTCGATGACCTGGCCGATACCGAACACCGCCAGCACGCCGGCCACATGTTTCCAGTCGCCGTACTGCACCAGCGCGGCGATCACGCCCAGGATGATGCCGCTGGCCGGGCCGAGGTACGGAATGAACGTGAACAGGCCGGCGATGATGCCGATCAGGATGCCCAGGTCCAGCCCGACCAGCCACAGCCCGACGCCGTACATCACGCCGAGGATCAGCATCACCAGGAACTGCCCGCGCAGGAAGCCGCCCAGCATCGCGTCGGACTCGCGCGCCAGCCGGGTCACCGTCGGCAGGTACTTGCGCGGCACCAGTGCGGCGACGCGCTCGACGAACACGTCCCAGTCGCGCAGGAAGAAGAACGCCAGCACCGGCAGCAGCGCGATGTTGGCCACCAGCGCGATCAGGGCGAACCCCGAACGCGACAGGTAGCCCAGCAGCGTGGTGGCAAAGCCGCCGGCACGCTCCCAGTTGCTGCGGATCAGCTCGCTCAGGCGCTGGAAGTCCAGCCACGAAGTGATCTCAAGCCCCGAGCGGGCCTCGACCCAGGGCAACGCGGTCTGCATGAACCACTCGCGGTAACTCGGGAAGGACTCGACCAGGATGGCGATCTGGCGCTCGATCGCCGGCACCAGCAGCACCAGCACCAGGATCAGCGCCAGCGTCATCGCCGAGAACACCAGCGTGACTGCGACGTTGCGCGACCGGCCCGCCCGCTGCAGCCGGTCCACCAGCGGGTCGCCCAGCCAGCCCAGCAGGGCGGCAAAGGCGAACGGCGTCAGGATCGGGGCCAGCACCCACAACAGCCACAGCGCGCCCAGCGCCAGTGCCGTCCACTGCAGGCGCTTGAGGAATACGGCGATGTCGTGCAGCGGGTTGGCGGTCTCCATCAGCGCAGGCGGTAGCGCGGCGGCTGCGTGTCGTCGATGGCCAGGTCGCCGCGATCGGGCGTCAGCAGGTCGTCGCCCTTGATCGAACGCTCGAAGCCCGGCAGGCCGCTGATCAGGTCGAGCTCGAATTCGACCGCGTCCTCGCCCGCGCGCACCGGCGTGATGCCGCGCACCACCGACAGCCCCTGCAGGTAGCCCGACAGGCGCATGTAGTCGTCGCTGCTGTCCAGGCCGGTGAAGGCCAGCCGGTAGGCGCCCGGAGGGCCGGCCGGCGCACGCTTGGCGTACCGCTTGGTCAGCGCGTCGGCCGCGCCGTTGGCGCCCGTGGCCATCACCCGGCGCGCGTCGGCACCGGTCTCGGACCAGCGCGACAGCACGCGGCCGCCGTCGACGAAGATCCAGTCGGCCTTCCAGCCGCCCTCGGCGCGGTAGAGCTTGCCGATCAGCTGCATCGGCGGGCTGTAGTTGCGCGAGGCACGCGCGACCGCGGCGGTGTCGCCACGCCAGATGGCGCCCACGACCGCCTGCTCGGCCGCCGAACCACCCGGCAGCCCGAGGCGGTAACCGCGCTCGATGGCGCGGTCGAGCACAGAACGCGCGGCGTCGGCGCGGGACAGGCCGACCAGCCGGGGTCCGCTGCCGTCATCGATCGCCAGCCACAGCACCGGCTTGGGGCGCGGCTGCGGCCAGACCGGGACGCCGAGCGTCGCCGCCAGGCTGTCGACGGCCTCTTCGTCGTAGCGGATGACCAGCGCGGTGCGGAAGCTCGGTGCCCCGCTGGCGGAAACGCCCTCGTCCTGGCGGTAGTCGTAGCCGGTCACGTATTCGCCCGCGCGGCGCAGCTCCTGGCGCACGCCGGGCTGCGATGCGGCCCCGCTGTCGCCCGACAGTTTGCCCAGCACCTGCGCCAGGCCGCGGGCGAAGGCGGCGTTGCGCTCGGCCTCGCCCTGTCCGTTGACGGAGACCTCCGCCGAGTACACGCCCCCCGCGGCGACGCGGTCGCCCTCCACGCGCTGGGCCAGCACGGCGCCACTACACAGGGCGAGCGCGGCGAGCAGCATCAGGCGGGAAACGAAGCGGGATACCGGGCGGTTTGCGCCAGCCATTGCGGGTCCTGGGGGTCCGGGAAAGTCCCGCGATGGTGCCGCAGGCGCCGCGGCGCGTCCATTGCGATGCGAACGGCTCGCGCCGGGAACCGCCTTCCACCCGCCGCCGCGGCGCGGGCGGCTGCTAAAATCGCCGACTTTCCCGCGACCTCCGAGGCCGCCGTGTCCAGCACCCCGTCCGCTCCCTCCCAGCCCGGCCCCACTCCGCTCACCTACCGCGATGCCGGGGTCGACATCGACGCGGGCAATGAGCTGGTCGAGCGCATCAAGCCTCTGGTCAAGCGCAGCTTCCGCCCCGAGGTGATGGGCGGGCTCGGCGGCTTCGGCGCGATGTTCGATCTCTCGGGCAAGTACGCCGAGCCGGTCCTGGTGTCCGGCACCGACGGCGTGGGCACCAAGCTCAAGCTGGCCCAGCAGTTGAACCGCCACGACACAATCGGCATCGACCTGGTGGCGATGTGCGTCAACGACGTGCTGGTGCAGGGCGCCGAACCGCTGTTCTTCCTGGACTACTTCGCCACCGGCAAGCTCGACATCGAAACCACCGTGTCCGTGGTCGGCGGCATCGCCCGCGGCTGCGAGGAAGCCGGCTGCGCGCTCATCGGCGGGGAGACCGCCGAGATGCCCGACATGTACGCACCGGGCGAGTACGACCTGGCCGGCTTCACCGTGGCGGCGGTCGAGAAGTCGAAGATCCTCGACGGCCGCGCGGTACGCGCGGGCGACGTGCTCATGGGCATCGCGTCCAGCGGCCCGCACTCCAACGGCTACTCGCTCATCCGCCGCATCTTCGATCGCGCCGGCCGGCCCGCCGACCTCGACCTGGGCGGGACCTCGCTGGTCGATGCGCTGATGGCGCCGACGGCGTTGTACGTGAAGCCGATCCTGTCGCTGCTGGCCGCGCGTGGCGGCGATATCCACGCGATGGCGCACATCACCGGCGGCGGCCTGACCGAGAACATCATCCGCGTGATCCCGGACGGGCTCGGGCTGGACATCGACGCGTCCACGCTGGCGCTGCCGCCCGTGTTCGACTGGCTGCAGCGCGAAGGCGCCGTGCCGCGCGTGGAGATGTGGCGCACGTTCAACTGCGGCATCGGCTTCGTGCTGGTGGTGGACCCGGCGCGGACCGGCGAGGTCGGTGCGGAACTCGACCGGCTCGGCCTGTCGCATTGGCCGATCGGCTCGGTGGTCGAAGCCGGCGGCGCCGAACGCGTCCGCATCGGCTGATCGATGACCCCGGCCGACCGGCAACCGCGGCCGCCGCTGCGGATCGCGGTGCTCGCGTCCGGCCGCGGCAGCAACCTGCTGGCGATCCTCGACGCCATCGCCGCCGGCATCCTCGATGCCACGGTGGCCGGCGTGTTTTCCGACAAGTCGCGCGCACCGGTGCTGGAGCGCGCGCGTTCGGCCGGGCTCGATGCGCACGCACTGGTCCCGCGTGAGTTTCCCAACCGGCTGGAGTTCGACGCCGCGATGTTCGACGCCATCGAGCAGACCGCGCCGGACCTGGTGGTCTGCGCCGGCTACATGCGGCTGATCAGCGAGCCGCAGGTCACGCGGATGGCCGGTCGCATGGTCAACATCCACCCCTCGCTGCTGCCGGCTTTCAAGGGACTGCACACCCACCAGCAGGCGCTGGACGCGGGCGTGGCCCACCATGGCGCCAGCGTGCACTTCGTCACCCCCGAGCTGGACGGCGGACCGGTGATCGCCCAGGCGCGCGTGCCGGTGATGCCGGGGGACGACGCCGAAGTTCTTTCCGCGCGCGTGCTGGAGCGCGAGCACCCGCTGCTGGTGGCGGTACTGCGTGCATTCGCCGCCGGCCGGATCGCGCTGGAAGACGGACGCGTCACCTTCGACGGGATGGCAATACACGCGCCGTTGCAACTCGGTCTGGACAATGCCCTGACACCCGCACCGCACCCAGCTGCTTGATGACCCGCAGATTCCAGCGTCCGTTCCGCCCCTCCACCCCTGCTCCCGCTCGGCGTCGCGCAACCCGTTGGTACCTGGCGCTGCTGCTGGGGGCCGCGATGGCCCTGCCTGCCTCGCTGCTGGCCCAGACGGCC
>MIDV01000037.1:28603-33583 GCA_001830245.1 Lysobacterales bacterium RIFOXYA1_FULL_69_10
CTGCAACGGACGTCGAAACACCCGTCGAGCCGCCGATGCCGCTGGAGCCGTTCGTCGCCCGCTACACGGTCACCAACGGCGGGCGCTCGCTGGGCGAGGCGACCCTGCAGCTGGTGCGGCAGCCACCCCGCTGGCGCGTCGACCTCACCATGAGTGGCACCGGCCTGTTCAGGCTGGCCGGCATCAACGCCGAACAGAGCACGCTGTTCGAGGACCTTGGCGAAACTTACCGCCCGCTGAGCCAGGCGACGGTCCGGAAGACGTTGTTCACGCGGAAGAAAAGCACAGGCACCTACGATTGGCGGTCGCGCAGTGCCCGCTGGAAGGGCGACGTGAAGGATGAGCGCCGCGACCCGGTCGCGCTGCAGGACGGCGACATGAGCGGGTTGCTGATCAACCTGGCGGTCATCCGCGACGCCACACCGGGACGGACACTGCGATACCGCTACGTCGACAACGGACGGGTGCGCGAGCACACGTACGCGGTCGCCGAGGAACTCGAGCCCATCTCGGTGGGCGAGCTGCGCTACAACGCCATGCGGGTTTCCCGCGTCGAGGACGCGAACGCGCAGGGCGACGAAACCGTGATCTGGGTGGCCAGTGGCGTGCCCACGCCGATCCGCATGCTGCAACGCGAAGGCGGTGCAGACACCTACGACCTGCGCCTGACCGAATACCAAGGAGTCCAGTAGATGACCCGAGTCAATCCGAGCCACCCGAAGCGCTCCGCCCTACGTCCGCTTGCCTCGCTCGCCGCGGCGGTCGCGCTGTCTTTCGCCGCGCCCGCGCTGGCGGTCGAGCCGTTCACCGCCGACTACCAGGCCAGCTACATGGGCATGCAGGCCAACGGCAAGATGACGCTGGAATCCGCGGGCCAGGACCGCTGGCGCTACAGCCTCAACATCAAGAATTCGCTGGCGGACCTGTCGCAGAGCACGGTGTTCGAAGTGCGCGACGGCCAGTGGCGGCCGCTGTCGAGCACCGACTCCAGCCAGGTGCTGGTAAAGAAGCAGGACAAGAACGCGACCTACAACTGGGCCAGCGGCGTGGCAAGCTGGACCGGCGACGTCAAGGCCGACCGCGCCGGGCCGATCAAGCTCAAGGCCGGCGACATGGACGCGCTGCTGATCAACCTGGCGATCGTCCGCGATGTCGAGGCCGGCAAGCCGCTGCGCTACCGCATGGTCGACGACGGCCGCATCAAGCAGCTCAACTACTCGGTGGCCGGCAAGGAGTCGATCACCGTGGGCGGCAAGTCGCACCAGGCGACCAAGGTGGTCAACACCGACGGCGACAAGCAGACCATCGCGTGGGTCGTGGATGGCATGCCGGTGCCGGCGCGCATCCTGCAACGCGAGGAAGGCAAGGACGCACTGGACCTGCGCGTGCAGGCGGTGCGCTGACCGGCGACCGCTTCGGATCCGTCACGTATGAAAAAGGGCCCGCTGATGCGGGCCCTTTCTTCGTCTGGCGACAGCAGAGGCCGCGGCCTAGCCGACGCGGCGGATGCGCGCGCCCAGCCCCGACAGCTTCTCCTCGATGTTCTCGTAGCCGCGGTCCAGGTGGTAGATGCGATCGATCGTCGTCTCGCCCTGCGCCACCAGCCCGGCCAGGATCAGCGACGCCGAGGCGCGCAGGTCGGTGGCCATCACCGGCGCACCACTGAGGCGCTCCACGCCGCGCACCACGGCCGTGTGTCCATCGACGCGGATGTCCGCGCCCAGACGCACCAGTTCGTTGACGTGCATGAAGCGGTTTTCGAAGATCGTTTCGTTGACCACCCCCACCCCGCTGGCGATGCAGTTGAGCGCCATGAACTGCGCCTGCATGTCGGTCGGGAACGCAGGGTGTGGCGCGGTGGTGAAGTTGACTGCACGCGGCCGGCGCCCGCCCATGTCGAGCGTGATTCGGTCGCCGTCGCAGTCCAGCTCCGCCCCCGCTTCCTTCAGCTTGTCGAGCACGGCGTCCATCGTGTCCGGACGCGCGCCGCGCGCGGTGATGCGGCCGCCGGTCATCGCCGCCGCCACCAGGAAGGTGCCGGTCTCGATGCGGTCCGGCACCACGTGGTGCGCGCCGCCGTGCAGCCGGTCCACGCCTTCCACGACGATGCGATTGCTGCCTGCGCCTTCGATGTGCGCACCCAGCGCCTTGAGGCATTCGGCCAGGTCGACGATCTCCGGCTCCATCGCCGCGTTCTCGATGACCGTCGTGCCTTCGGCCAGGGTTGCGGCCATCAGGACGTTTTCGGTGGCGCCGACGCTGACGATGTCGAACACGTGGCGCGCGCCTTTCAGCCGGTCGGCGCGCGCCTTGATGAAGCCGTTCTCGACGGTGATGTGGGCACCCAGCGACTGCAGCCCCTTGATGTGCAGGTCCACCGGGCGCGAGCCGATCGCGCAACCACCGGGCAACGACACCTCGGCATGGCCATACTTGGCCAGCAGCGGTCCGAGCACCAGCACCGAGGCGCGCATGGTCTTGACCAGTTCGTATGACGCCACCTGGCTGTGCACCGTGGTGGCGTCGACGGTGATGCCGTAGCGCTCGTCGATCGTCAGGCCGGCGCCGAGCTCGCCGAGGAGCTTCACGGTCGTCACCACATCATGCAGGTGCGGCACGTTCGACAGTTCGACTGGTCCATCAGCCAGCAGCGTGGCACAGAGGATGGGCAGCACGGCGTTCTTGGCGCCGGAAATCTGCACCTCTCCATTGAGCGGTACGCCGCCTTCTACAACGATCTTCTGCATGGGTGGTCTGGCTTCAAGGCTGGGGCGAAGCCGCCATTGGACGCGACATGCCGTGGCGGCGGGGTGGACGGTACGCGGGATGCGCGATCAGGCGTCGCGCGCGCCCGCTTCCGCGGGTGTCAGGGTCTTCAGCGCGAGGGCATGGATCTCGCCGCCCATGCGCTCGCCCAGCGTGGCGTACACCAGACGGTGGCGGGCCAGCGGCAGCTTGCCGGCAAAGGCCTCCGACACGACGGTGGCTTCGAAGTGCACGCCGTCGTCGCCCTGCACGTCGGCGCGCGCGCCGGGCAGGCCCTGTTCGATCAGGTGCTTGATGGTGTCTGCGTTCAAAGGGGGAATCCGCAAGATGGGGTGAATGCGTCGGCAACGGGCCGCCCCGTAGGTCGGTCATTGCGCGTAAAATCGAGCGCTTAGCCTAGCGGAACCCGGCCTTGAATGGTGACCTCGCAGCCCGTGCCCGTTGATCCCGACCACCCCGAGTCCGCTGTCGGCCTGGCCGAGAGTGGGCGGCGCGTGTTCCGGATCGAGGAGCAGGCCCTGGCCGCGGTAGCGGCTCGGCTGGACGGCGAATTCACCGAGGCGTGCCGATTGATGCTCACCACGCGCGGGCGGGTGGTCTGCACCGGGATGGGCAAGTCGGGGCATGTTGCGCGCAAGATCGCCGCTACCCTCGCTTCCACGGGTACGCCCGCGTTCTATGTCCATCCCGGCGAAGCCGCGCACGGCGACCTGGGCATGGTCACGGACGCCGACGTGGTGCTGGCGCTGTCGTACTCCGGCGAGAGCGACGAGATCCTGCTGTTGTTGCCGGTGTTGCGCCGCCAGGGCAACAAGGTGGTGGCGATGACGGGCCGTCCGCAATCGTCGATGGCGCGCGAGGCCGACGTCCACCTCGACGTCAGCGTGCCCGCCGAGGCCTGCCCGCTGGACCTGGCGCCCACCGCCAGTACCACCGCGTCGCTGGCGATGGGCGATGCGCTGGCCGTGGCGCTCTTGGAGGCGCGCGGCTTCACCGCTGACGACTTCGCTCGCTCGCACCCGGCCGGTGCCCTGGGCCGCCGCCTGCTGCTGCACATCGCCGACATCATGCATGCCGGCGACGAGGTGCCGCGCGTCACCGTGGACGCGACCGTCAGCGAGGCGCTGGTGGAGATGAGCCACAAGCGGCTTGGCATGACCGCGGTGGTCGACGGCGACGGCCGCCTGCTCGGCCTGTACACCGACGGCGACCTGCGCCGCAGCCTGGACGATGCCGATGTCGACCTGCGCACCACGCGCATTGGACAGGTGATGACGCGCGAGCCCCGTACGATCGGCGCCGATGCGCTGGCGGTGGAGGCGGCCCAGTTGATGGAGGCGCACAAGATCAGCGGCCTGTTGGTGGTGGATGCGCAGCAGCGGGTGGTGGGCGCCCTCAACATTCACGACCTGTTGCGCGCCCGGGTGGTGTAAAGGCCGACCTCATCCAGGGACTGGGGACTAGAGACCAAGGACTGGCGGAAGCACCTCAGGCTGATCCTTCGCTCCGCTCGGGATGACATGCGTTGCTGCGCCAAGTCACTCCGCCCCCCCTTAGTCCCTAGTCCCTAGTCCCTAGTCCCTAGCCCCCAAAGCCACCCATGCCCTACAGCCACCTCAATGACTACCCCGCCGATATCCGCGAGCGCGCCGCGCGCGTGCGGCTGGCGTGCTTCGACGTGGACGGCACGCTGACCGACGGCCGGCTCACGTTCGACAGCGAGGGCCGGGAACTCAAGTCGTTCCACGTGCACGATGGCCTGGGGCTGGTGATGCTGCGCAAAGTGGGCATTGCCGTGGCGCTGGTGACGGCGCGGCCCAGCGCGGTGGCCGAACGGCGCGCGGCGGAGCTGGGCATCCAGGCCTGCACCGCGGTTGCCGACAAGCTGGCCTGCGTGCGTGATCTGGCGGCGGCACTGGGTGTGTCGCTCGATGAGGTCGCCTTCATGGGCGACGACCTGCCCGACCTGCGGGTGATGCCGCACGTGGGCTTCTCGATCGCGCCCGCCAACGCCCATCGCTGGGTGAGCGAACGCGTCCACTGGCGCAGCGCGCGCACGGGCGGCGACGGCGCAGTGCGCGAGGTCTGCGACCTGATGCTGGCCGCGCAGGGCCATGCCGAGCGGATGCTGTCCGAGGCGATGCCCACGGGAGTGCAGGCATGAACTGGCGTGCGTTGCTGACCCTCGTCCTGGTCGCCGGCGCAGCCATCAGT
>MIDV01000037.1:33627-33792 GCA_001830245.1 Lysobacterales bacterium RIFOXYA1_FULL_69_10
GCCGGGAGTCGTTCACGCTGGAAGCGCCCAAACTCAGCCGCGACCCCGGCGTGCGCACCATGGACATCGAGACCCCGGTGTTCACCATCCCCGACGGCGACGCGAAGGACCGGACCGTCGGTGCCTGGGTGGTGCGCTCGCAGACCGGCTGGATCAGCGCCGCCG
>MIDV01000037.1:33834-44258 GCA_001830245.1 Lysobacterales bacterium RIFOXYA1_FULL_69_10
AGGGGGCCGGCGGCCCGGTGGCGATGCGCACGCAGGAGCTGAACGTCTTCCCGGAAACCGACCGCGCGACCTCGGCGGTTGAGGTCACAGTCACGGAGCCCGGTTTTATACTGGCCGGTCACTCGCTCGAGGCCGACCTGGCCGCGGGCAACATCCGCCTACAGGATCCCAAGGCACGCTATGAAAGCACTCCCCGCTAGCCTGCTCGCCCTGCTGCTGGCCACGGCCACCCTGCTGCCGGGCCCGGCGTCGGCCCGTTCGTCGGACCGCAACAAGCCGATGGACATCGAGGCCGGTTACTCGGACTACTCGATGGACGACAGCCGACCGACGGTGCTGACCGGCGGCGTCACCATCACGCAGGGCACGCTGGATATCCGCGCCAACCGCGCCGACATCACCCAGCGCAATGGCGAAGCGGTGCGCGCCGTGCTCACCGGTGGGCCGGTACGCCTCAACCAGCAACTCGACGACGGCAAGCCGATGGACGCCATCGCGGCCAAGGTCGATTACGACCTGCGCAGCGAAATCGTCGTGTTCACCGGCGATGTAAACATCTCACAGCCCAGCGGCAGCATCAGCGGCCAGCGCATCGTCTACAACATGCGCACCGGGCAGGTGCAGGGCGGCGGCGAAGGGGCCGGCCGGGTCAAGATGCGCATCATGCCGCGCAACCGCGGTACCGGGGCCGACGCCGAGCCGGCCAGCGGCGGGGACGAAGGCTGATGCTGGTGGCGAAGGGCCTGCGCAAGGCCTACCGCTCGCGCGAGGTGGTGCGGGACTTCGGCCTGACGCTGGACGCGGGCGAAGTCGTGGGCCTGCTGGGCCCCAACGGCGCCGGCAAGACCACGTGCTTCTACATGATCGTCGGCCTGGTGCCGGCGGACGCCGGGCAGATCGTGCTCGATGGCAAGGACATCACCTCCGAGCCGATGTATGCGCGCTCCAAGTACGGCGTCGGCTACCTGCCGCAGGAGCCTTCCGTGTTCCGCAAGCTCAGCGTGGCCGACAACATCCGGCTGGTGCTGGAACTACGCAGCGACCTGGACGCCGCCGGCCGCGAGCGCGAACTGGCCAGCCTGATGGACGAGCTGCAGGTCACGCACGTGGCCGACCAGATCGGCGCCAGCCTGTCGGGCGGCGAGCGTCGCCGCGTCGAGATTGCCCGGGCGCTGGCCACCAAGCCGCGGCTGATGTTGCTCGACGAACCGTTCGCCGGCGTCGATCCGATCTCCGTCGGCGAGATCCAGCGCATCGTGTCCCACCTCAAGGGCCGCGGCATCGGCGTGCTGATCACCGACCACAATGTCCGCGAAACCTTGGGAATCTGCGACCGCGCGTATATCCTCAACGACGGCGGCGTGCTCGCGCAGGGGGCTCCGGACGCGCTGCTGGCAAACCCCGACGTCCGTCGCGTCTACCTGGGCGAAACCTTCAAGCTCTGATCCGGTGATGACCGGAGCTGCCGATCCAAGGAACGGCGAGGTTTCGGTGCAATGCGTTTCCAGGGCATGCGACGCGGCCGCCGGCCGTCTCCTGTCGCGTTAGCCCTCCACGATGAAGCCCCGCCTCCAAGCCTCCCTCGGACAGCACCTGGTAATGACGCCGCAACTGCGGCAGGCGATCCGCCTGTTGCAGCTCTCGGCCGTCGAGCTGGAAGCCGAGCTGGTCGAGGCGGTCGAAAGCAACCCGTTGCTCGACTGGACCGAAACCGCCATCGCTACCGGCGACGGCGCGGCGGCCCCGTCGCACGACGGCAATGGCGCGGCCGAGGCGCCGCCGGAGGCGGACTGGGGTCCGAGCGACGGCGAGCCCTGGTATGAACGCATCGGCCCGTCCGACCACGACGACGGCACGCTGGCCGACCAGGTGGCCGAACACGAGAGCCTGCACGACCATCTCTTGTGGCAGCTGCATCTCAGCCACCTCTCGCCCCGCGACCGCCAGATCGGCGTCGCGCTGATCGAGGCGATCGGGGACGACGGTTACCTGCGCGAGCCTTTGGATGCGATTGCCGAAACGCTGACGCCCGAGATCGAGGCGGGCGAAGACGAGATCCTCACCGTCCTGCACCAGGTCCAGCGGTTCGACCCTGTCGGCGTCGGTGCCCGCGACCTGGGCGAGTGCCTGCGCCTGCAGCTGGAACCGTTGCCCGACGACACCCCGGGCAAGGCGCTGGCGGCCAGGCTGGCCGGGACGCCCCTGGAGCGCCTGCCCCGCATCGGCGTGGCGGGCGTCGCCTCGGAGCTCAAGCTGGATGCATGCGAGGTTGAAACCGCGGTGCACCTGCTGCGCTCGCTGGACCCGCGGCCGGGCGCGCAGATCGGGCCGATCAGCCACGATACCTACGTTGCGCCGGACGTCGTGATCTGGCGCCAGCATGGCCTGTGGCGGGTCGCGCTGGCTGACAGCATGCGCCCGCGCGTGGCGATCCACCGTGGCTACGAGGGCATGATCCGACATGCCTCGGCGTCGGATGCCAGCTACCTGCGCGGGCACCTGCAGGAAGCGCGCTGGCTGCTCAAGAGCCTGGAGGCCCGCGGCGAGACGTTGCTGAAAGTGGCCCGCTGCCTGCTCCGGCAGCAGGCGGGATTCCTTGAGTTCGGCGACAGCGCGCTGCGGCCGCTGACGTTGCGCGAAGTGGCGGCGGAAATCGGGCTGCACGAATCCACCGTGTCGCGCGCCATCGCACGCAAGTTCGCCCGTACTCCGCGCGGCACCGTGCCGCTGCGCGCGTTCTTCGCCTCGGGCATCGACACCGGCTCCGGCGGCGAGGCGTCCAGCACGGCGATCCAGGCCATGATCCGGCAGCTCATCGACGCCGAGAACCCGCGCAAGCCCCTGTCGGACGCGCGCCTGGCCGAGACGCTGAAAGCCACCGGCGTACCCGTGGCCCGGCGCACCGTCGCCAAGTACCGCGAAGCGATGAGCATTCCCTCGTCGCAGGACCGCGTGCGGATGGGTTGAGGGCATTTTTGCCTTTGCCAGGGATCAAAGCCGATCAAGGCAGATGTGGTGCTTGGAGCACTGCGACTGGACGGCTGGGTTCCGGGCCGTGGATCGCACCACCGTAGATCGACCGCGCTCTAGGCCGTCATCCCGGCGGAACGCCGGGATCCATGTTGCCTTGGGTCGACGACGCCAGGCGTCGGGCCCGCCAACCGGATCGGACCGGTCGACAGGACGGGGCTTGCAGCGAAACCAGCCTGCGGATCCCGGCCTCGCCAAGGTGAGCCCCCACCGTTACGGGCTTGCAACGTCCATGGCGCAAGCTCGACGAGTCGCAGTTCCAAGCGCCCGTACGCCGCCTTGATCGGCCTTGATCCGTGGCAGGAAAGGCGCTTTCGATCCCGCCCACCACCCCCCTGATGCCTGCGATATGCTGTCGGTCCCGTCGCGAGCAGGAGGTTGAAGATGCGCATCGAAACCCACGGCCAGCAGATCGATGTGACCCCTGCCCTGCGCGACTACGTGGAAACCAAGCTGGCCCGCTTGGGACGCCATTACGAGCATCCCTTCGACGTGCGCACCCAGCTGAGCCTGGACAAGCCCGACCACCGCGCCGAGGCCACAGTGAACATCGCCGGGCGCACGCTGCATGCCGACGCCAACGCCATCGACATGTATGCCGCCATCGACCTGCTGGCCGACAAGCTCGACCGGCTGCTGATGAAGCACAAGGAAAAGATGGTCGACCACCACCGGGGCGAGAGCCTGGCCCGTACCGGCGAACTCGGCTGAACCATGCCCCTGGGGGAGCTGCTAAGCGCCGACCGGATCGCCATCCTGGTCGAGCCCGGCAACCGCGCGGCCGTCCTGGAGACGGCCGCACGGCTGTTGGCCGATGACATCCCGGGCAGCACGGGGGCCGCGCTGGTATCGACCATCGCCGACAGCCTGCGCGCCCGCGAGCGGCTGGCCAGCACCGCGATCGGCCACGGCGTGGCGATCCCGCATGGCCGCCTGCCGGGCCTGGAGACCAGCCGCGGCGCGTTCCTCCGCCTGGCGCAGCCGGTCGAGTTCGACGCCGCCGACGGCCAGCGCGTGGACCTGGTGATGGCGCTGGCCGTGCCCGAGCACTACGTCCAGCAGCACCTCGCACAGCTCGCGGAGATCGCCGAGCAGTTCGCCTCCGAGGCGTTCCGCGATCAGTTGCGTCGCGCGACCAGCGCAAGCCAGCTCAGTGGCCTGCTGCTGGCAGGCGCCTCCGGGAAGAAGCCGGCCGGGGTGCTGCGTTGAACGCCAGCATCAGCGCCGGCGCCCTGTTCGAGCACCAGCGCGAGCGTCTGGAATTGCGCTGGCTGGCGGGACAGGACGGCCAGGGCCGCGTGGTCGAATCGGTCGAGACCGTCGCCCGCCGCCCGTCGCTGGCCGGCTACCTCAATACGATCTACCCCAACCGCGTGCAGATCCTGGGCACCGAGGAACTGGCCTGGCTGGACACGCTGGACTCGCGCCACCGCTGGGAAACGATCGAGAAGATCATGCAGTACCGGCCGCTGGCGCTGGTCATCAGCAAGAAGCAGTCGTGCCCCGAAGACCTGCGACTGGCCGCCGAGGAGTCGCAGACGCCGCTGTGGAGTTCGCCGCGCCGCGGCCACGAACTGCTCAACCACCTGCAGTACCACCTGGCGCGCACGCTGGCACCGCGGGTCACCCTGCACGGCGTGTTCATGGAGATCTATTCGATCGGCGTGCTGATCACCGGCGACGCCGGTTCGGGCAAGAGTGAGCTCGCGCTGGAACTCATCACGCGCGGCCATCGGCTGGTGGCCGACGACGCGCCCGAGTTCACCCAGATCGCCCCCGACGTGCTGGACGGCACGTGCCCCGAGATGCTGCAGGACCTGCTGGAGGTCCGCGGCCTGGGCGTGCTCAACATCCGTGAGATGTTCGGCGACACCACGGTCAAGGGCAACAAATACCTGCGGCTGATCATCCACCTGACCAAGCCGATGGACGAGCCGCTGCCCGGCGGCATCGAGCGCCTGACCGGCGACACCGGCACCCGCCGCGTGCTCGACCTGGACGTGCCGATGATCACCCTGCCGGTCATGCCCGGCCGCAACCTGGCGGTGCTGGCCGAAGCCGCCACCCGCCTGCACAGCCTGCGGATGAAGGGGCTGGACCCGGCGGCGGCGTTCATCGCGCGGCACAGCAATTTCCTCGAGCGGGGCGAATCGTGACCAGTACGGGCGTGGACATCCAGGACACCGCGCGTGCGCTGGTGATCGTCAGCGGCATGTCCGGGTCGGGCAAGTCGGTGGCGCTCAACACCTTCGAGGACCTGGGTTTCTACTGCGTCGACAACCTGCCGGCCGAGCTGCTGCCGCAGTTCGTGCGCAGCGTGCAGGGCGGCGAAGGCGCACCCGCGAAGCTGGCCGTCGGCATCGACGTGCGCAACCGTCACAGCGACCTGGCCGACATCCCCGGCTCGCTGTCGGCCGTGGGCGCGATGGGACTGGACCCCAAGCTGGTGTTCTTCGAGAGCCGCGACGACGCCCTGATCAAGCGCTATGCCGACACCCGCCGCCGGCATCCGCTCAGCCACCTGGGCCTGTCGCTGGCCGATGCGATATCGCTTGAGCGACAGGTGCTCAAGCCGCTGCGGCAGATCGCCGACCGCGTGATGGACACCAGCGACCTCAACGTGCACCAGCTCCGTCGGCAGGTCATCACCGAGTTCGGGCTGGGCAGCGACAGCACGGTCTCGCTGCTGTTCGAATCCTTCGCCTACCGCCACGGCGTGCCGGCCGACGCGGACTTCGTGTTCGATGCACGCTGCCTGCCCAACCCGCACTGGAACGCGACGCTGCGCCCGCTCTCGGGCCGCGACGAGGCGGTCGCCGAGTACCTGGAGGCGGAACCGGACGCCGTGCGGTTTGTCGAGCAGGTCAGCGGCTTCCTCGACACCTGGCTGCCGCGGCTGCGCGCGGACGGCACCCGCAGCTACGTCACCGTCGCGTTCGGCTGCACCGGCGGCCGACACCGCTCGGTGTACCTGGCCGAACGCATGGCGAGCCACGCCCGCGAGGCCGGGTGGGACGAAGTCGCCGTGCACCACCGCGAACTGGATTGACCGCCGCATCAGCCGGAATCGTCGGGCATGTCCTGGCGCCGACGTCCTGACGGAACGCAGTGGCCCGCCCGGCCCGCTTCCGGCCCGCAACACCCGTCTGTTAACTTGACGGGCATGGCCGTCGGCATCCTCCTCATCACCCACGAAGGCGTCGGCAGCGCGCTGCTGGCGGTTGCCACGCGCCTGTTGCGGACCCTGCCACTGAAGGCCGAAGCGCTGGACGTGCCGTTCGACGGCGACCCCGATGCGCTGCTGCCCATGGCCAGCGCCGCGCTGCGCCGGGTCGACGGCGGCCACGGCGTGCTGGTGTTGACCGACCTCTATGGCGCAACGCCCAGCAACGTCGCCGCCAAGGTGGCGCGGCTGGGAACGCCGGTCCGACGGGTGTCGGCGCTGAGCCTGCCGATGCTGCTGCGGGTGATGAACTATGCCGAGCTGGAACTGGACGAGTTGCCCGCCGTGGCGTCGGCCGGCGCCCGCAACGGCGTGATACTGGACGACGCTTGAAGACGGCCCCCGGAAGGACACACCGATGATCGAACGCGAACTCACCGTCTCCAATCGACTGGGCCTGCACGCCCGCGCCACCGCCAAGCTGGTGCAACTGCTGTCGGCCTACAAGAGCAACGCCACGCTTACTGCCAAGGGCCGCGAGGTCAACGCCAAGTCCATCATGGGCGTGATGCTGCTGGCGGCCGGCCAGGGCACGCAGGTCAAGTTGCGGGTCGACGGCGAGGACGAGGCCGCGGTGGCCGACAAGGTCACAGAGCTGTTCGACCGCCGCTTCGACGAAGACGCCTGAGGCCGCGTCCGGATGCGGCAGGAATTCACCGGGCAGGGGGCGGCGCGCGGCAGCGCGCTGGGCCGCGCCCGCGTGCGCCTGCCGCATGTCCTGGAGGTCGCCGAGGAGCGCATCCCGGCCGACGCGATCGACGACGAGCTCGAGCGCCTGCACCACGCCATCGCCACGGTGCGCGAGGAGATGCACGGCCTGCGCGACCGCCTGCACGGCGCGCTGGCGCAGGAGGTCGGCGAGTTCCTCGACCTGCACGCGCTGCTGCTGGACGACCCCGAGCTTCTCAGCGGCCTGGACGAACTGATCCGTACCGGCCGCTACAGCGCCGACTACGCGCTGCGCCTCCAGCGCGACCGCATCGCCGGCGTGTTCGCGAGCATGGACGACGCCTACTTCCGCAGCCGCGTGGAGGACATCGACCAGGTCATCGGACGCATCCACGCCGCCCTGCACCGCCGCCACGCGGACATGCAGGGCGTGGCGGGCGAGATCCTGGTCACCGACAACGTCGCCCCGGCCGAGATCGCGCAGCTGCAGGCGCAGGGCGTGATGGCGATCGTGACCTCCGGCGGCAGCACGCTGTCGCACAGCGCGATCCTCGCCCGCAGCCTGCACCTGCCGCTGGTGGTGGGGGCCGCGCACGTGCTGCAGAAGGTCAACGACGGCGACGTGCTGGTGGTTGATGGCGCCGGCGGCCTGGTGGTGGTGGAGCCCAACGCCGCCGACCTGCGCGAGCACCGGGCCCGCGTGCGCGACCTGGCACGCGAGCGCAAGCAGCTCAACCGCCTGCGCCGCGAGCCGTCGCGCACCGTCGACGGCGCCGACATCCGCCTGTACGCCAACGCCGAATCGCGCGACGACGTGGCCGAGGCACACGCGCTGGGCGCAGCGGGGATCGGCCTGTACCGCACCGAGTTCCTGTTCCTGCAACGCAACGAGGTCCCGGACGAGGACGAACAGTTCCGCACCTACCGCGACGTCGTGCTGGGCATGACCGGCCGCACCGTCACCATCCGCACCCTGGACCTGGGCGCGGACAAGGCCGACCGCACCGGGCTGGTACTGCGCGACGAACCCAATCCCGCGCTGGGCGTGCGCGGCGTACGTCTGTCGCTGGCGCGCCCCGGCCTGCTGGACGACCAGTTGCGCGCCCTGCTGCGCGCGTCGGGCTACGGCCCGCTGCGCATCCTGGTCCCGATGATCAGCAGCCGCGAGGAAATCCGCGCGGTGCGCGCGCGCATGGACCGCCTGGCCGCGGAGCTGCGGGCCGAAGGCCACGAGATCGCCGACCACGTGCCGCTGGGCGCGATGATCGAGGTGCCGGCCGCGGCGATCGCCCTGCCCGGCTTCATCGCCGACCTGGACTTCCTGTCGATCGGCACCAACGACCTGGTGCAGTACGTGCTGGCGGTGGACCGCAACAACGAGGCGCTGGGTGAGATGTACTCGCCGCTGCACCCGGCGGTCCTGCGGCTGATCCGCGATGTGATCCGGCTGGCACAGCGCAAGGGCAAGCCTGTGGCGGTGTGCGGCGAGATCGCCGGCGACGCGCGCTTCGTACCCATGCTGCTGGCGATGGGGCTGACCGAACTGAGCCTGCACCCGGTGACGCTGCTGGAGGTCCGGCGCACCATCCGCGCCTGCGACCTGCAGGCGCTGAAGGCACGCGCGCCGTCGTTGCTCAGGGCTCGCGGGCGGCTGGAGATCGAGCGCTGGATGGCCGCGGCCGCGCCGGATCTGGCCTGCTGAACCATCCGGTTGCGGTTGCCGGGGCCGCTGCTTTCCGGCCCACCGCCTCCCATTCCTATTGCACCGGCATGACCCGAGTGCCCGCTCCTGTGTCCCCGCAGGAAATTCCGCATTCGATGGGGTGTGCAGCGCACGACAAGTGGCGATAATGCCGGCATGAACGCGTGACGCCAGGTCGCACCTTCGTCGCCTGCAAGGTGACGGTGGCGGCCGATACCGGCTCGACGAGCCCGACCGCCGGACCACCAGGAGCGCCGCCTTGGCCGAAGCCATCCGCCACGACAAGACCTCGCGCCAGCTGCGGATGCTGTCGGACGCGCTCGACAGCGGCCGCCTGGGGCCGGTGCGCCGGCTGGTCAACACGCTGTCCCCGGCCGAGATCGGCAACCTGCTCGAGTCACTGCCACCGGCCAAGCGCGCGGTGGTGTGGGGGCTGGTCGACCCGGAGGACGACGGCGAAGTTCTGGTGCACGTCGGCGATGAGGTGCGCGAAAGCCTGCTGGCGGACATGGACCCGGACGAGATCATCGCCGCGGTCGAAGACCTCGACATCGACGACCTGGCCGACCTGGTCGAGGACCTGCCCGACACGGTCATCGACGAAGTGCTCAAGTCGATGGACCGCGAGAACCGCGACCGGCTGGAGCAGGTGCTGTCCTATCCGGAGAACACCGCCGGCCGCCTGATGAATCCGGACGTGGTGACGGTGCGAGCCGACACCACGGTGGACGTGGTGCTGCGCTTCCTGCGCCTGCGCGGCGAACTGCCCGAGCACACCGACCACCTGTACGTCGTCAGCCGGCGACGGCAACTCCTCGGCTGGGTCGCGTTGCAGAACCTGGTCACGCACCATCCCAACACGCCCATCAGCCGCCTGATCGACGACAGCCTCACTGCCATCCGGGTGGACGAGTCGGCCGAGTCGGTCGCGCGCCAGTTCTCCGACCATGACTGGGTGTCCGCGCCCGTGGTCGACAGCACCAACGAACTGCTGGGGCGCATCACCATCGATGACGTGGTCGACATCATCCGCGGACAGGCCGAGCACCAGGCATTGGGCGCCGCCGGCCTGGACGAAGACGAGGACCTGTTCAGCCCGGTGGCCCGGGCGACCCGCAGGCGCGCGCTGTGGCTGGGGGTCAACCTGGCGACGGCGTTCTTGGCGTCCTGGGTGATCGGACGTTTCGAGGGCACGCTGGAGCGCATCGTGGCGCTCGCGGTCCTGATGCCGATCGTCGCCAGCATGGGTGGCGTCGCGGGCACGCAGACGCTGACACTGATGGTGCGTGGCCTGGCGACTGGCCAGGTCGGGACGGGCAACCTGCGCGCACTGCTGACGAAGGAAGTCTCCGTGGGCCTGCTCAACGGCGCGGCCTGGGCCATCGTCGTGGGCATCGTCTCCGCACTATGGTTCTCCGATGCGCCGCTGGGCCTGGTGATCGCGGGGGCCATGGCGATCAACCTGTTCGTCGCGGCGCTGGCCGGCGTGCTGGTGCCGTTGACGCTGCGCCGTCTGAACATCGACCCCGCCCTGGCCGGCGGCGTCGTGCTGACCACCGTGACCGACGTGATCGGATTCCTGAGCTTCCTGGGGCTGGCGACGCTGGTGCTGCTGCGCTGAGCCGTCCGCCACGGCCGCTCGTGGCTACCCGCTCACTCAGCCCAGCAGCGACTCCAGCACCGCCATGCGCACGGCGACGCCATTGGCCACCTGCCGCAGGATCAGCGACTGCGGCCCATCAGCGACTTCATCGGTGATCTCCACCCCGCGGTTGATCGGCCCGGGATGCATCACGACCG